>NZ_JBRJGW010000010.1:0-200998 GCF_053628695.1 Amorphus sp. MBR-141 | reverse complement strand
TTGACGATCTCCCGCATCGGCCAGCGGCGCGGCCTCCCGGTGCGGCTCGGCGGCGGAAGATACGGCTTTACGATCGCCCACTCCGCGTCCGTCAGGTCGCTTCCGTAGCGAAGACGTCTGCGATTATGGTGGCGTCGGGTGGTCGGGGTCCACATGACGTTCTCCAAGCTGGCTTCGACAACCGCTTGGAATCACATTCTGGCCCCGGCTATCCACCTCCCGCGCCAGTTTCGAGACGGACTCTTACACGTCGTTGAATGACCTCGACCGCGCCAAGCTGACGAATATCCCTCGGCTCATATCCAATTCCTTTGGTTAGTCCGCGCGACGATCGGATCTGCTGGTAGCGTCTGAGCACACGAGCCAATTCTCTTTCGAGAGGATCCGAGCTCTGGGCCAACTCGTCTAGAACCTCAGACATGTAGAAAATCCCGCAATGCTTGTTTCTGCGTGCGCAGAGATTTCTCCGGAAAATACTTTAGTCGCGACACCGCGCTGACTGAGACATAGCAAATTCTGGGAATCCCGTAGCTCAAGAATTTCTGCCCACCTTATCCCCGCCCCCTGCAACCTCCCGTATGCTCCCTCCCGTCGCTTGATCCACTGGGAGCCGTGCCGGACCGTCCGCCACGTGGGTCGAGGACCTGACGGCCGGGCTGCAGCGCGTGTAACGGACGGGCGGGCTCGGTGGGCCGATGGCGTGTGGTGTCCGCCGGGACAAAAGGCGGGACGCGCCGCGCATGACCTCGAAGACGCGGCTCTCGCAAGCCGCCCCTAGTAGAGGTGCTGTGCGACTGTGCGGCGTCCGCTGCCCGGTGGAGGGGCGGGAAGGTCCTACTCCTTCCGCCCTTGGGAGAAGGGTGGCTGCATCGGTTCGAACGTCTGGGTGGGGCGTCGGAAGGCGACCGCAAAAAATACAATCGGATGGCCGCCGTTCCGCGCCCCACCGATCCCTGTTTGCCAACACCCCCGGCTGCAAGCAGCGCGGGGATGAAGGTGTTTGGGGGTTTGTTTGCGCGCGCGCTGTTGCGGTTGATGCCCCTCACGCCGAGTGCGCTTGCGCGCACCGGCTCCGGGAGGGCGGCCTGACGGCCGGCGGACGGTCGTCCGCTGGCGGGTGCGGTCCGGATGGGCGGAGGCCGGTGCGCGCGGCAGTTCCCACACACGCCGCTCATTCCCGCGAAGGCGGGAATCCAGGGCCACGGGCCGCAGCCTCCGAGTTATCCGCCCTGGACTCCCGCCTTCGCGGGAGTGAGCGGAGTTTGAGGCGGGCACCCGGGACGCAACCCGGAGTTCCCCGCACGCCCCCCACCAGCGCGCGACCGCGCGCCGGCCGGAGGCCGCCCTCCCAGAGCCGATGCGCGCAGCGCATTCGGCGTGAGCGGAAAAAAACCCTAGCTCGCGTCGAACCGGTTCCCGCGCGGGAATTTCGGCGGCGGCAGCCGGCCGGCCTGGGCGCGGTCGCCCTGCCAGTCGCGCATCTCCTCCATGGTGCGCACGTGCCGGCGGCCGGAACTGTCGGTCCAGGACAGCCCGTCGTCGGCGGCGAACACCTTGAGGTCGGCGAGCCCGCCGTCCTTGTAGCGCTGCAGGCGGACGCCGCGGCCCTTGGTCATCTGCGGGATCTGCGCCTTGGGGAACAACAGCAGCTTGCGGTTCTCGCCCAGCACCGCGACCGTGTCGCCGCCGGCATCGACGATGCGGAAGGCTTCCTCGGTGCCGCTGACGGTGAGGATCTGCTTGCCGCGCCGCGTGTTGGCGACGCACTCGCTCTCGGCCACCAGGAAGCCGCGGCCGGCGGTGGAGGCGACCAGCAGCGTGCGGTCGGGCACGTGCACCAGCACGTCGACCACGTCGTGGCCCTGCTCCATGTCGACCATCAGCCGGATCGGCTCGCCGTGGCCGCGCCCGCCCGGCAGCTTGTCGGCGCCGACGGTGTAGAAGCGGCCGGCGGTGGAGACGATCAGCAGCTTGTCGGTGGTCTCGGCGTGCAGCACCCGGCTCAGCCGGTCGTCCTGCTTGAAGACGATCTGCGAGACGTCCTGCAGGTGGCCCTTCAGCGCCCGGATCCAGCCCTTCTCGGAGACCACCACGGTGATCGGCTCGCGCTCGATCATCGCCTCGATGACGATGTCGTCGGAGAGCGCCGGGGCGGTGGAGAAGCTGGTGCGGCGGGCGCCGAGCTCGGTCTTCTGGCTGAACGTCTCGCGCAGCACCTTCACCTTGTCGGCGACCTTCGACCACTGGGCGGCGTCGTCGGCGAGCAGCGCCTCCAGCCCGGCCTTCTCCTCGGTCAGGCTGGTGTGCTCCTTGCGGATCTCCATCTCCTCCAGCCGGCGCAGCGAGCGCAGCCGCATGTTGAGGATCGCCTCGGCCTGCACCTCGGTGAGGGTGAACACCCGGATCAGCTCGGCCTTCGGGTCGTCCTCCTCGCGGACGATCTGGATGACCCGGTCGAGGTCGAGATAGACGACCAGGAAGCCGTCGAGGATCTCCAGCCGGCGGGTGATCTTGTCGAGGCGGTGCCGCGAGCGGCGGACCAGCACGTCCTTCAGATGGTCGAGCCAGGCCTTCAGCGCCTCCTTCAGGCCCACCACCCGCGGCACGGTGCCGCCCATCAGCACGTTCATGTTGACGGGGATGCGCGATTCCAGGTCGGTCAGCCGGAAGATCGACTGCATCATCACGTCGGGGTCGACGGTCTTGGAGCGCGGCTCCAGCACCAGGCGGATGTCCTCGGCGGACTCGTCGCGCACGTCGTCGAGCAGCGGCAGCTTCTTCAGCTGCAGGAGGTCGGCGATGCGCTCCACCAGCCGGCCCTTCTGGACCATGTAGGGGATCTCGGTGACGACGATCTGCCAGGTGCCGCGGCCGAGGTCTTCCTTCTCCCAGCGCGCCCTGACCCGCACGCCGCCGCGGCCGGTCTTGTAGCACTCCAGCAGCGAGGCCGGATCCTCGACGATGACGCCGCCGGTCGGGAAGTCCGGGCCCGGCACCATCTTCACCAGCGTCTCGGTGGCCGCGTCCGGGTGCTTGATCAGGTGCAGGGCAGCTTCGGCGAGCTCGGCGACGTTGTGGGGCGGCACGTTGGTCGCCATGCCCACCGCGATGCCCGAGGCGCCGTTGGCCAGCAGGTTCGGGAACGCGCCGGGCATCACCACCGGCTCCTGGTCGAGCCCGTCGTAGGTCTCGCGGAAGTCGACCGCGTCCTCGTCGAGGCCTTCCAGGATGAGGCCGGCCACCGTCGTCATGCGCGCTTCGGTGTAGCGCATGGCGGCCGCGCCGTCGCCGTCGATGGTGCCGAAGTTGCCCTGCCCGTCGACCAGCGGATAGCGGACCGCGAAGGCCTGGGCGAGGCGCACGATGGCGTCGTAGATCGCCTGGTCGCCGTGCGGATGGAACTTACCCATCACGTCGCCGACGACGCGGGCCGACTTCTTGAACGGCGTGCCGGGATCGAGGCGCAGCTGGCGCATGCCGAACAGGATGCGCCGGTGCACCGGCTTCAGGCCGTCGCGCACGTCGGGCAGCGCCCGGTGCATGATGGTCGACAGGGCATAGGCGAGGTAGCGCTCTTCGAGCGCCGTCTTCAGGTCGACGTCCTCGATGCCATCGCCGTCTGGAATCAGTGTCTCAGCCATGCTCGATGGGTAACGGCGCGGTGTCGAGGTGGCAAGCGGAGAAGGGCCGAAACGCCGCAGAAGCGCTGGCTTTCAACCGCTGGATTCCAGGCCGCGGGCCACCGCGGCGACGAAGTGCTCGCGCGCCGGCGGCAACTGCTTGTCGGTCGGGCCGAGCAGGCAGGCCTCGAGGAAGTAGCCGGTGAGGTCGAAGGCGGCGCGCACCTCGGCAGGCGTCGACGGGGTGGCGGCCGCCGCGTCGATCAGAAAACCAGGCAGCGTCAACAGCTTGGCGGCGTAGGGCGCGCCCGCCTCGCGCGACACCGCCCGGCCGGAGCGCGGCGACACCCAGACCAGGTCGTCGGTGACGCCGGTCGCCGCGCAGGAGGTGAGGTCCAGGCCGAAGCCCGCCTCCTCCAGATAGGCCATCTCGAAGCGCACCATGATGGCCCCCGCCCCCCGCGCCTCGTCCAGGTGCTCCAGCACCAGCCCCAGCGCCTCGTAGAGGCGCGGATGCGGGTCGCGGTCGGGCAGCAGTTTCAGCAGGCCGGCGAGCGACTGGATGCCGAAGGTGCCGGTGGCGGTCTCCATCAGCTGGCCGGCGCGCGCCTCGGCCAGCTCTACGGCGAAGTTGCCGAGCTGGTCCTCCAGCCGCGCCCGCCAGGTGAGCGACAGCGTGTTGCCGGGCTGCAGGCTGGGGCGCAGCCGCCGCGACTGGCCGCCGCGGACCAGCCCGGCGGAGCGGCCGTGCGCGCGGGTCAGCACGTCGAGGATCACGCTCGTCTCGCCGAACGGGCGCGTCGACAGCACGATTCCCTCGTCATGCCACTCCATGGCAGTGCGGTCCCTGGCCGGCGGATGGGGAGTCAGTTGGAGAAGTCGAGGCCCATCTCGCGGAAGCGCTCGGGATCGTCGGACCAGCGCGAGCGCACCTTCACGAACAGGAACAGGTGCACCGGCCGCTCGATCATCTGGGAGATCTCGGCGCGTGCGGCCTGGGAGATCGAGCGGATGGCCTGCCCGCCCTGCCCCAGCACGATCTTCTTCTGGCTCTCGCGCTCGACGTAGATCGTCTGCTCGATGCGCACGCTCTTGTCGCGCAGCCGCTTCCACTGCTCGGTCTCCACCGTCGAGGCATACGGCACCTCGTCGTGCAGCCGCAGCATCAGCTTCTCGCGGGTGATCTCGGCGGCGAGCATGCGCTCGGGCAGGTCGGAGATCTGGTCTTCCGGATAGAGCCACGGCCCGGCCGGCATGCGTGCGCACAGGCCGCTCTTCAGGTGGGCGATGCCGCTGCCGTTCTGGGCGGAGATCATGAACGTTTCGTCGAACTTTGCGCGGGCGTTCGCCTCCTGGGCGAGCCCCAGAAGCTCGGTCTTCTCGACGAGATCGACCTTGTTGAGGATCAGGCACTTCGGCCCGTGGACGTTCTCCAGCCCCTGCAGCATGCGCTCGGCGCTTTCGTCGATGCCGCGCTTGGCGTCGATCATCGGACAGACGAGGTCGGCGTCCTGGGCGGAGCCCCAGGCGGTGCGGACCATCGCGCGGTCGAGCCGCCGCTTCGGCGGAAAGATGCCGGGGGTATCGACCAGGATCACCTGGCTGTCGCCCTCCAGCATGATGCCGCGCACCAGCGCGCGCGTCGTCTGCACCTTGTGGGTGACGATCGACACCTTCACGCCGACCAGCGCGTTGACGAGCGTCGACTTGCCGGCGTTCGGCGCCCCGATCAACGCGACGATCCCGCAGTGGGTGCGGGGGGCCTCCGGGGCCTCTGGGGCCTCAGTCGGTGTCTGCGTCATCGCTCCAAATCCCTTCGCGCACCAGAAGGTTCCTGGCGGCTTCCTGCTCGGCTTCGCGCTTCGAGCTTCCTGTTCCGATGCCGCTGTCCCGCCCGGCCACAACGACCTCGACGGTGAAGCGCGGCGCATGGTCGGGGCCGCTGCGTTCCACTTCACGATAGGTCGGCGCCGGCTCGCTGCGCGCCTGGACCCATTCCTGAAGCGTCGTCTTGGCGTCGCGGACCGGCGTCGCCGCCATGCGCATGCGCGGCCCCCAGTTCCGTTCGATCACGGTCGCGGCAGCGTCGAAGCCGCCGTCGAGATAGAGCGCTCCCAGCACCGCCTCGCAGGTGTCGGCGAGGATCGCCGTGCGCTTGCGGCCGCCGCTCTGGCTCTCGCCGGCGCCCATGGCGAGCGCCGCATCGAGCCGCCATTCCGCAGCCACCTCGGCGCAGGTCTTGCCGCGCACCAGCTGGTTGTAGCGCTGCGCCAGCTCGCCCTCGTCGGCATTCGGATACGCCCGAAACAGCAGCGACGCGATGCACAGGCCGAGCACCCGATCGCCGAGGAACTCGAGCCTCTGATAGCTGTCCGACGACTTCGCCGACGGCGCCAGCGCGCTCGCGTGGGTCAGCGCCAGGCGCAGCAGGCCGCGGTCCGCAAAGCGATGATCGAGGACGGCTTCGACCTTGGCAAGAGCGGCCTGGCCGACGCCGGTCATAGGGTGTCGAAGATTCGGTTCCAGCGCACGTCCCATGGCCAGCGCCAGATCTGCCAGACGGGGGCTTCCTCGCGGATCGAGAAGAAGATGATCGAGGCACGCCCGACGAAATTCTCATACGGCACGTAGCCGACGTAGCTCAGGACGCGGCTGTCGGAGGAGTTGTCCCGGTTGTCGCCCATCATGAAATAGTGGCCGGCCGGCACCTCGTAGACGCGGGTGTTGTCCCAGAAGCCGTCCGGATCCGCGTCCAGCACCTCGTAGGACACGCCGTTCGGCAGCGTCTCGACGAAGCGCGGGATCCGGATCTCCTTGCCCGCCCTGTCGGTGTCGACGAAGTCGTCGATGCGCCGCTTCGGCACCGCCTCGCCGTTGATGTGCAGGACGCCGTCGATCATCTGGATCTTGTCGCCCGGCAGTCCGATCACCCGCTTGATGAAGTCGGTGGAGTTGTCGGCCGGCAGCTTGAAGACGGCGACGTCGCCGCGCTCGGGCCTGGACGCCAGCACCCGCCCGGAGAACGGGGCCGCTCCGAACGGGAACGAATAGCGGCTGTAGCCGTAGCTGAACTTGTTCACGAACAGATAGTCGCCGATCAGCAGCGTATCCATCATGGAACCGGACGGAATGTTGAACGGCTGGAACAGGAAGGTCCGGATGACCAGCGCGATCAGCAGCGCCTGCACGACCACTTTGACGGTTTCGTACAGGCCGCCCTGCTTCGCCGATTTTTCGCTTGCCACGCTCGACCTGTCCTTAAAACCGCCCTCGACACCGATGGCCGGTGCGGGGTCTTGATATCGGCTCGCCCTTTGGGGCGCAACGCAACTCTCGAGTTCGCCGCGCTTACCGCGACGCCGCCTCGAGCGCCTCGGCCTGTTCGCGCGACAGCGCCGAGATCATGACGAAGGCCTGGGCGATCGGCCATTCGTCGGTGATGGTCAGATTGATTACGGGCACCAGGCCCGGTGGGGTCAGCCGGTGCAGCCGCTCTTCCGCGCTTCCTGTCAGCTGAAGGGTCGGTTTGCCGGTCCGGAGATTGACGACGCCCATCTCGCGCCATTTCACGCCCATGCGGATGCCGCTTCCCAGCGCCTTGGAGCAGGCCTCCTTGGCGGCGAATCGCTTGGCGTAGGAGGCCGCGCGGTTCTTGCGCCGGTCCGAGCGCGCCTGCTCGACCTCGGTGAAGACCCGCTCGACGAAGCGGTCGCCGAAGCGGCCCAGCGTGCGTTCGATGCGGCGGATGTCGATCAGGTCCGAGCCGATGCCGATGATCATGCGCGCACCCGCACCCGATCGGCGGGCCGTGCTGCGTCCATCTGCCGCCGCATTTCGCCGATCGCGGCGGCGAGCCCGACGAACACCGCCTCCCCCACCAGGAAGTGCCCGATGTTGAGCTCGACGATCTCCGGAATCGCGGCGATGGCTCCGACGGTATCGAAGGCGAGCCCGTGACCGGCGTGAACTTCGAGGCCGATCCGGCCGCCGTATGCCGCGGCCTGCGTCAGCCGCGAGAGTTCGGCGTCGGCGGCGTCGGCCTCGCCGGCCGCCGCCAGCTCGCAGTAGCGGCCGGTATGCAGCTCGACCACCGCCGCGCCCAGCTCCCGTGCAGCGTCGAGCTGCCGCGGGTCGGCCTCCACGAACAGCGATACCCGGGCGCCGCTGTCGCGCAGCAGCCGGACCGGCGTGGCAAGCCGGTCGCGGCCGCCGACCGCGTCGAGGCCGCCCTCGGTCGTGCGCTCGGCCCGGTTTTCCGGCACCAGGCACACGGCGTGCGGCGCGATGTGCAGCGCGATCGCCACCATCTCGTCGGTGGCCGCCATTTCCAGGTTGAGCGGCGCCGCGACCTCGCGCACCAGCCGCGCGAGGTCGGCATCCACGATATGGCGCCGGTCTTCGCGGAGGTGCGCGGTGATGCCGTCGGCGCCGGCCTCGACGGCCAGCCGGGCGGCCCGGACGGGATCGGGAAGCGCACCGCCGCGGGCGTTGCGCAGCGTGGCGACGTGATCGATGTTTACGCCGAGCCGGAGGGGCTGCTGCAGGGTCATGGGTGTTGCCGTTCGACCGTTCGTCAGAATCCCTGGCCCAGGTCCGGACGCTGGGCCGCGCGCAGGGCTTGCGAGCGCTGCTGGAACCGGTTGCGGCGCGCCCGCTGGTAGGCGCCGACTGCATAGCGGGTGATGACGTAGGCGACCAGCCCCGCGATCAGTCCGAGCACCGCGCCGCCGACCACCATGGGGACAATCACCGGCCAGATCTTGTCGAAGGACTGCGACAGGAACCCGGCCGACATGTCGGCCTGGGCCAGATGTTCGGAGGTCGGCACGTGGCCGTGGCCGCCACCCAGGACCTTGCGTCCGACTTCGAACGAGGCGGCCCAGATGAACGGAAACGTCAGCGGATTGCCGACGGCGGTTCCGAGCGCCGCGGCCAGCATGTTGCCGGCGACCAGGAACGCCACCACGAAACTCAGGAAGAAATGAAACCCGACGAACGGGGTGAAGGAGGCGAAGATCCCGGCCGCCACCCCGGCGGCGATGGCATGGGGCGACGCCGACAGCCGCATGACGCGCTTCTTGAAATACTGCAGCGAACGCGACCACGAGCGGCGCGGCCACATGGCGACACGCATGCGCTCCTGAAACCGGGGTCGTTGTCGGCGGTTGAACAGCATGACCGGAATTCGTACCCGCGGCTCGGCCCAGTTTCTTCCACGGACAACCGCGAGCCGGTGTTCGTCCGTCGTAATCCTGCAGTCGGTCGTCACGCACTTTCGAGCCGACGCCGTGCAGACCGCTCCGGTCTGCACGCAGAAGTGCTCACCATCATGAACCTGGACCCGATTCGGGCCAATCAGGCGGGATCACCCGGTCGGTTGGAGGATCTCGGCGTCGTTCGTCAGTCCTATTCCAGTTAAAATCCAGCTTGCCGGCAAGTGGCGAACCGCGGCCCGTTATGCAAGTCCCCGGCTGCCCGGCTTGACCGCCTGCAGCGCCTCCAGCTCCGGGGGCAGCTGGTCGGCAGGATAGGCCGGCACCGCGTATTCGGCCAGCGACACCAGCGGCGCGCCGACGTCCGCCGTCCCGCCCGACCGGTCGATCAGCACCGAGCACGCGACCACGCGCGCGCCCAGGGCCTCGACAGCCGCGATCGTTTCCCGGATCGACAGCCCCGTCGTGAGGATGTCCTCGACGATCACCACCCGGGCGCCCTCGGGCATCTCGAAACGGCGGAGCCGGAACTGCCCCTGCTCCCGCTCGACCCAGACCGCCGGCACGCCCAGATGCCGGGCGGTCTCGTAGCCGGGCACGATCCCGCCGACGGCGGGCGACACGATCATGTCGATCGGCTCCGACACCGTCTCGCGGATCCGCGCGGCCAGCGCGCGGCAGAGGATCTCGGTCTTGTCGGGGTACTGGAAGACGCGCGCCTTCTGCAGGAAGACGGGGCTGTGCAGCCCGGACGTCAGGACGAAATGACCCTCCAGGATCGCGCCGCATTCGCGAAAGATGTCGAGCACTTCGTCACGCGTCATGTCTGAAAGGTCCCTCTGTGCGTTCCGGCCGGCATTTTCTTAGAACCTTTCCCGGCGAGGTGTCATCACCTGCGCGCCGGGAAGCGGGCCCGGTTCGGCGCGCCGGCCGGGCGACCGCCGCGGCACCCGCGCTCATCCATGCACCCGGTGCGCGTCCGAAATGACCGACAGGGCACGGATCTTCTGGATGATCTTGGTGAGATGCTTCAGGTCCCAGACCTCCAGATCGATGATCATCTCGTGGAAGTCGTTTCCCTGTCGCAGCATCTTGATGTTGTCGATGTTGCCGTCGTGCTCGCTGATCACCTGGGCGATGAGAGCAAGCGATCCCGGCTCATTGATGGCAGCCACCGAAATCTGCGTCGGAAAGCGCGGCGGATCGTTCTCGTCGACGTCCCAGCGCACATCCAGCCAGCGCTCGGACTGGTCGTCGAACTCCTGCAGCGCCGGCGACTGGATCGGGTAGATCGTCACCCCCTCGCCCGGCATGAGGATGCCGACGATACGGTCGCCCGGGACGGCGCCCACGTTCGGAGAGAAGCGCACCGGCAGATCGCCCTCGATGCCGCGGATCGGAAGCGACCCGGTCGGCTCCGTCGGCGCCCGCTTGGGCTTGCGCGCCGCCTTCTTCACCTTCTTGGCCTCGTGATCCATCGTCGCCGTCGGGTCGACGGCGCGCAGCACGTCGTTCGACGACAGCTCGCCGCGCCCGACGGCGGCGAGGAGATCCTCGACCCCCGGCTGCCCGAGCCTGGAAACGGCCAGCTCCAGCTCCTCGCCGGTGAGCGTCTTCGACACCCGCTGGAACGCCCGCTCGACGATATGGCGGCCGAGCCCGGAATACTGGGTGCGGACCGCCTCCCGGGTCGCCCGACGGATCGCCGCCCGCGCCTTGCCGGTGACGGCGAGCGTCTCCCAGGCAGCCGGCGGCGTCTGCGCCTTCGAGCGGATGATCTCCACCTCGTCGCCGTTCTTCAGCTCGGTCATGATCGGCATGATCCGGCCGTTGACCTTGCAGCCGACGCAGGTATTGCCGACGTCGGTGTGGACGGCATAGGCGAAGTCGATGGCGGTGGCGCCGCGCGGCAGCGCGATCAGCCGCCCCTTGGGCGTGAAGCAGAACACCTGGTCGTGGAACAGCTCGAGCTTGGTGTTCTCGAGGAACTCCTCCGGATTGTCGCCCTCCGCCAGCAGGTCGATGGTGTGCCGCAGCCATTCGTAGGCGCGGCTGTCGGCGGTCAGCCGGGCGATGTTGCGCCCGCCCCCCTCGCGGTCGGTGTAGAGCGCGTGGGCGGCGATGCCGTACTCGGCGACCCGGTGCATCGTATCCGTGCGGATCTGCAGCTCGACGCGCTGGCGGCTCGGCCCGACCACCGTCGTGTGGATGGAGCGGTAGTCGTTCTGCTTCGGGGTGGAAATGTAGTCCTTGAAGCGCCCCGGCACCGTCGGCCAGGTGGTGTGGATGACGCCGAGCACCCGGTAGCAGTCGTCGATGGTGCCGACGATCAGGCGGAAGCCGTAGAGATCCGACAGCTGCTCGAAGCTGACCGACTTGCGCTGCATCTTGCGGAAGATCGAATAGGGCCGCTTCTCGCGACCGCTCACCACCGCCGAGATGCCGCTCTCGGCCAGCCGCAGCGTCAGGTCGCTTTCGATGTTCTGGATCAGGCCGGCGTTGCGGGTCCTGAGATTGTCGAGCCGGGCGGAGATCGCCTCGCTCGCCTCTGGGTTCAGGACCTTGAACGCGAGCTCCTCGAGCTCTTCGCGCACCTCCTGCATGCCCATGCGGCCGGCGAGCGGCCCGTAGATCTCCATCGTCTCTTCGGCCACGGCGACCCGCTTGTGGGCCGGCACGTAGCGGATCGTCCGCATGTTGTGGAGCCGGTCGGCGAGCTTGACCAGCAGCACCCGGACGTCGTCGGCGATGGCGAGCAGCAGCTTGCGGAAGTTCTCGGCCTGCTTGGCCTTGGTCGACACCAGGTCGAGGCGCTTGATCTTGGTCAGGCCCTCGACGAGCTTGCCGATTTCCGGACCGAACATGTCGTCGATCTCGGCGCGCGTGGCGTCGGTGTCCTCGATGGTGTCGTGCAGCAGCGCGACGGCGATCGTCGCGTCGTCGAGCCGAAGGTCGGTCAGGATCGCCGCGACTTCGAGGGGATGGGAGAAGTAGGGATCGCCGGAGGCGCGCGTCTGCGTGCCATGCTTGTGCATGGCATACACGTACGCCTTGTTCAGGAGCCCCTCGTCAGCGGCCGGATTGTACCGGTTGACCCGCTCGAGAAGCTCGTACTGCCGCATCATGACTTATGCCCCGAGCCGCGGGGCGCGCCCCGCGACAGCCCCGGACGGCTGCGCGGGCCGTCTTTTTACGCTGGCAGTCAGAGATCGTCGGTCTTGTCGGGCGGAACCATGCCTTCGAGACCCTTGAGGAGCTCTTCTTCGCTCATGCGGTTGAACGTCAGGTCGACCTCGTCGTCCGCGCCGCTGTTGCCGTCCGATCCGATCAGCGCCACCGTCTCGGCTTCCGGCTCGTCCACTTCCACGTATTTCTGGAGCGAGTGGATGAGCTCTTCCTTCAGGTCGCCCGGGCTCACGGTCTGCTCGGCGATCTCGCGCAGGGCGACGACCGGGTTCTTGTCGTTGTCGCGATCGACGGAAATCTGGGATCCGCTGGAGATCATGCGGGCGCGATGGCCGGCGAGCAGGCACAGCTCGAACCGGTTATCGACCTTGTCGATGCAATCTTCGACCGTCACACGTGCCATCGGTGAAACTCCTTCTACGTCCGGGAAGTCGAGGGGATATCAGGTCGTTTCCCCGAAATGCAAGACAAACCGGCACGAAGTACCGGGACCGGGGGCTGGTTCGCCCCAGTTCAGCTTGTCGAGATCGCGGGGTCGCGGCGGCAACCTGCATCGCCCATTCTTGAAACGCATTGTGTCGTGCAATATGTCATCAATATGGGCGACGAGTCGGTGAAGTCCAACCACTTCGGTTCGGGACTGCCGACGACATTCAGGTGGCGGGTGGACCGTTTCATTTGGCTTTCCAGACGACCGTCGGCCGCGGCCGACTGCCCCTCTCAGGACTCTGCCGTTTTCAACGCCTTCTATTTTGCTTCCAGTGCAAGCGTAAAGAAAGACTCCCATGTTTGACGATCGCGAGCGCATTGCGCTGTTCATCGACGGCGCCAACCTCTATTCCACCGCGAAATCGCTTGGCTTCGACATCGACTATCGTCGCTTGCTGAAGGAATTCGGCTCCAAGGGCTACCTTCTGCGGGCCTACTATTACACGGCGATGATCGAAGATCAGGAATATTCGACGCTGAGGCCGCTGGTCGATTGGCTCGACTACAACGGCTACAGCGTCGTGACCAAGCCGCTGAAGGAATTCTACGACCAGAGCGGCCGCCGCAAGGTCAAGGGCAACATGGACATCGAGCTCGTCGTCGATGCCATGCAGATGGCCGAGCACGTCGACCACATCGTGCTGTTTTCGGGCGACGGCGATTTCCGCCGGCTCGTCGAGGCGATCCAGCGCCGCGGCCGCAAGGTGTCGGTGGTCTCCACCCTGCAGACCCAGCCGCCGATGATCGCCGACGACCTGCGCCGCCAGGCCGATCACTTCATCGACCTGGTGACCCTGGAGGCGAAGATCGGCCGCGATCCGGCCGAGCGTTCGGCGCGCGCGGCGGACCGTTCGGATCGTCAAAATCGCGAGCCGGCCGGCCAGGACGACCTCTAGGGTGCCTGCTGCCGCACGCGACGCGGCGCGCGCCGGCCCCACCGAACCGGACCGCGACTGCCCGCGCTGTCCGCGGCTGGTGGCGTTTCGCCAGGCCAATCGCGCCGCCGCGCCCGACTGGTTCAACGCCCCCGTGCCGACGTTCGGCGACCCGGACGCGCGCCTGCTGATCGTCGGGCTCGCGCCCGGCCTCAAGGGCGCGAACCGGACCGGCCGGCCGTTCACCGGCGATTATGCCGGCGACCTCCTCTACGCGACGCTCGACAAGTTCGGCTTCTCCCGCGGCACCTATGCGGCCTCGCCCGACGACGGGCTCGAGCTCGTCGGGGCGGCGATCGTCAATGCGGTCCGCTGCGTGCCGCCCCAGAACAAGCCCCTGCCCGCGGAAATCCGCACCTGCCTGCCGTTCCTGGTCGCCACGCTGGACGCGCGGCCGCGGATAGAGGCGATCCTGGTGCTCGGCAAGATCGCCCACGACGCGACGATCGCCGGCTTCGGCGGCAGGCCCGCGCACCACAAGTTCGCCCACGGCGCCCGCCACCAGCTGGACGGAACGCCGCCGATCTACGACAGCTACCACTGCTCCCGCTACAACACGAACACCGGCCGGCTGACGGCTGCCATGTTCGAAAGCGTCTTCAGCCGGATCGTCGCGGATCTGCGCTAAGGCCTTTTTCAGGCGGCATCACCTGGGCGATAAGGAAGTGCCCGAGAGCGGGGATGAGGAAAGGTCGAGAGCGGCTTTGCGCCGGCCTTCCGCTCGGCGGGACGTGCGCCGATCGATCTCCTGTCCACGACAATGATGGCTCCGGCCCTTGGCGCAGGCGCCGGTTCCGCGCGATGGTGCAGGCGTCGGGGTCGGGGTCGGGGCCGGATCGGTTGGGGGGCAGCCATGGCATATGACGAACACGCTGCCGCGCGGGTGCGGCAGGTCCTTGCGGACGTTCCGGATATCACCGAGCAGACCGTGATGGGCGCGCTGACCTTTCTGCTCGGCGGCACGATGTGCTGCGGGATCACCGGCGCGGACCTGATGGTGCGCGTCGGCTCGGCCGCCTACGACGCGGCGCTGACCGAGCCCCACGTCATGCCGATGGAGATCGGCCGCGGCCGGCGCCCGCGCGGCTTCATCCGCGTTGCCCCCGCCGGCTACCGGAGCGACAAGGCCCTCGCGGGATGGGTCGAGCGTGGCGTGGCGTTCGCCTCCACCCTGCCCCGCAAGTAGTCCGCCCCGTCATTTCGCCCCCGTCATTCGGCCCACGTGCGCCGGCTGTGATCCGGCCCGGAATCCGGCCGGTTCAGGCCGGGAAGACGGAGGCCCGAGGGGCCGCCTCCGCCCGTTCCTCACGGGACTGTGACCGTCTGAATCGCCCCCCGCACCCATCCTTTCCAGAATGAGCTCCGTACCTCCCACAGTCCGCCGCTGCGTCAGAGGCCGCGGCGGGCCACCGACCGGTCTCGACAAGACCGGCCCCTGAAAAGTGTCCAAGGAGGACCTGTCTCATGCGTATTTCTCTCGCTCGCACCTGCGCAGCCGCCGTCGTCGCCGCCACCGTTGCCGGCGCCGCGTTCGTCTCGCCCGCCCTCGCCGAGAACCCGATGGTCGGCGGGTCGCCCATGTACGAGTCGAAGACCATCGTCGAGAACGCGGTCAATTCGAAGGATCACGAGACCCTGGTCGCCGCGGTGAAGGCTGCCGGCCTCGTCGAGACCCTGTCCGGGCCCGGCCCGTTCATCGTGTTCGCGCCGACCGATGCCGCATTCGACAAGCTGCCGGCCGGCACCGTCGCCACGCTGGTGAAGCCTGAGAACAAGGCGAAGCTCACCGAGATCCTGACCTACCACGTCGTCGCGGGGCGCGGCACCGTCGCCCAGATGCACAAGGCCGCGATGGAAGCTGGTGGATCGGTCGGTCTCGAGACCGTCAACGGCGAACTCCTCACCGTCAAGGCGACCGACGACGGCGGCATCACGCTGACCGACAAGAAGGGCAACACCGCCCGCGTGACCATCGCCGACGTGCGCCAGTCCAACGGCATCATCCAGGTGGTCGACACCGTCCTGATGCCCTGACACGACCGGATTCTGGATCCGGCATGACCATCGGCCGGACCGCAACGAAGGGGCGGAGCAATCCGCCCCTTTTTCGTGCCGGCCTCAGCCCAGCTGCCGGGCGACCCTGCCCTGCCAGACCGCGAGGGCCGGCACCACCACCAGCTCGAGCGTCAGCCCTGCCAGATGGGGCGCCGACGGTACGCCGTTGACGGCCAGGCCCAGCAGGCGTGCCAGGCCACCGGCGACGACCAGCGCGGCCGCCAGCCGGAACAGGGCCGTCTTCCGCTCGATCGACGGGATCGTCGCGTAGAAGGTCAGCCCGAGCGCCAGGAAGATCCCCGAGAGATACCGGACGTGGCTGTCGAGATCGACGGGCCAGCCGCCGGCGTCGGAGAACGCCGCCGGTCCGAGGAGCACGCCCGCCGCGCCTGCCGCAACCGGGACGATCCCGAGTACGGCCACCACGGCCTGGAGACATCGCTTGCTGGATCTAGGTGTCATGCGGCCTGCTTGCGTCGGAGGAACGGGGGTCTGCCCGGCTTACGCACGCGCAGGCGCTCCGTATCACTCCATGCCGGATCGAGATGGACCGCCGCAGCCGCCCGCCCCTGTCCGCCCGAGCGTTCGGGCCGCTCGCCCGGGCCGCCACCGGTTCCCGCTCAGCGGGTGTCCACCGTGTGGTCGAGCGGGTTCGGGAACGGCAGGTCGTCGAAGGTGAGGTCCGACACCACCACCGCGTTCACGCCGAGCAGGACGAACGCCGCCAGGACGGCGGCAATCAGCGCCTTGAGCCACAGGCGCGGCCGGGCCGGCGCCTCCGCCATCGTCCCCGGCACGATCTCCTCGCCCGCCTCGGTGTGGGACCGGTTGCCCCACGGCAGCAGCAGGAAGAACATGAGCCACCAGACGATGAAATAGATGGCGATGATACTGGTCAGGGACATGGTGCTCGGGGTGCTCGTCTGGCGTGGGGGTGGCCGGGATCGCCGGTCTGGTCAGGCCTGCTCGAGCTCGGTCAGCGTGCCGCAGAAGTCCTTCGGATGCAGGAACAGCACCGGCTTGCCGTGCGCGCCGATCTTCGGCTCGCCGTCGCCGATGACGGTCGCCCCCGCCTTCACCATCCGGTCGCGGGCGACCAGGATATCGTCGACCTCGTAGCAGATGTGGTGCATCCCGCCGGCCGGGTTGCGGAGCAGGAACTTGGCGATCGGCGAACCGTCGCCGAGCGGCTCCAGGAGCTCGATCTTGGTGTTCGGCAATTCGATGAAGACCGTCGTCACCCCGTGATCGGGCTGCGCGACGGCCTCCGAGACCCTGGCGCCGAGCGTGTCGCGATAGACCGCGCTCGCCGCCTCGATGTCGGGCACCGCGATCGCCACGTGGTTGAGCCGTCCGATCATGCCCGCAGCCTCCGTTCCCGCACCGGTTCGTCCCGATCAGTCATAGTACCGTGACGTCGACCCGGCAAAGCGGCTTCTTGCCCCACTTCTGGGCCATGATCGACCGCAGCGCCTTGACCGAGGCCTTGGCGACCAGGTCGCGGTCCTTGCGGCGCTGGCGCGGAATCCCGTCGATCGCCTCATCGACGGCGTCCTCCAGCAGCTCGATGATGCTGTCGCCGTCGGCGTCGAGTTCCGGCAGGCCGAAGGCGATGATCGTCGGGTCGGTGAGGATCTCGCCCTTGCCATCGAGCGTGACGTGGGCGACGACGCAGCCGGCGAACGCCAGCTTGTTGCGCTCCGGAACGCCCGACTTCTCCGGCGCGGCGACCAGCGTCCCGTCCTTGTAGAGCACGCCGGTCGGCGCATGGTCGACGACCGCCAGCGGGCCCGGCGCGAGGCGGAAAATGTCGCCGTTCTTGCCCTTCACCACTTCCCGGATGCCCTGCTGCTTGGCGAAGCGGGCATGCTGGTCGAGATGGTACGGCTCGCCGTGCACCGGGATCAGCGCTTCCGGCTTGAGCCAGCTGTAGAGGTCGGCCAGTTCGTCGCGGCGGGGATGGCCGGAAACGTGCACGAGATCGTCCTTGTCCGTCAGGATCTGGATCCCCCGCTCGGCGAGCGCGTTGACCACGGAGATGACCGGCGGCTCGTTGCCGGGGATCGTGCGCGACGAGAAGATCACCAGGTCGCCCGGCGACAGCGCCACGCGCGGATGCTCGTCGTGGGCGATCCGCGCCAGCGCCGCGCGCGACTCGCCCTGGCTGCCGGTCAGCAGCGCCACCACCTTGTCGCGCGGCAGGTAGCCGTAGGCGTCTTCGTCCAGGAACGGCGGCACGTCGGAGAGATAGCCGAGCTCGGTCGCCACATCGATCACGCGCTTCATGGCGCGGCCCATCACCACCACGTCGCGGCCCGCTGCCCGGGCGGCAACCGCCACGCCGTGGATGCGCGCGACGTTGGAGGCGAACGTCGTCACCGCCACCCGGTTGGGCGCCGCCTTGATGATTTCGGTCAGCCGCTCGGCCACGTCGGCCTCCGACGGCGACCGTCCGCTGCGCACCGCGTTGGTGGAATCGCAGATGAGCGCCCGCACGCCCTCCTCGCCGACCGCCTTCAGCCGGTCGATGTCGATGGGCCGCCCGATGCCGGGGGTCAGGTCGATCTTCCAGTCGCCCGAGTGGACGACGGTGCCGTGGCGCGTCCGGATGACCAGCGCGTTCGGCTCGGGGATCGAATGGCTCATGGGCACCAGCTCGACCTCGAACGGGCCGACCTCGATGCGCGCGCCCTGCTCGACGATGGTCACCGGCACCGGCTTGGAGCCGCGGTTCTCCGCCGCCTTCGCCTCCAGCAGCCCGGCCGTGAACGCGGTCGCATACAACGGCACGCCGAGCCGCGGCCACAGGTCGAGAATCGCCCCGTAGTGGTCCTCGTGGGCGTGGGTGATGACGATGCCGGCGAGCCGGTCCTTGTGCTCCTCGATGAAGCTGATGTCGGGGTAGATCAGGTCGACGCCCGGCGTCGTCTCGTCGCCGAACGTGACGCCGAGATCGACCATCATCCAGGTGCGGTCGCGCCGCGGCCCGAGCCCGTAGAGGCCCAGGTTCATCCCGATCTCGCCGACGCCTCCGAGCGGAAGGAATACGAGCTCGTCCTTGTCGACTTTACTCAAAACGCTCTAGCTCCTCATTGTGGCGGCAGCCCCGAAATGCACATCGCCGGCCGCAATTGTCTCGCGTCCGCCGTCGGCCGTCCTCACCACCAGATGTCCGTCGTTGTCGACGGTCTCGAATATGCCGCGCACCGTGCGTTCCCCGATCGAGACGGAGACCGGCGCACCAATGCCGCTTGCCCGCGCGATCCAGCGATCTCGCAGGCCAGAAAATCCGCAGCTCGCTTGCCAGACCGCGAAGGTATCGACCCACGCATCCGACAGCGCCGAAAATAGACCCTCGGCCGTCGCGCCGGGCGTCGAGGCCTGGAGGTGCGTCGCCCGGTAGGGCGTGTCCTCCGGCGGCGACGCCACGTTGACGCCAATTCCCGCGACGATGGTCGTCTCGCCGTACCGCGCCCGCGCCTCGAGCAGAATGCCGACGAGCTTGGCACCCTCGAACAGGGCGTCGTTCGGCCACTTCAGTGCCACCCGTCCTCGGGCATCGACGGCCACGACAGCATCGATCGCGTCGCAGATCGCCAATCCGGCCACGAACCCGATGGTCGCGGCAACGTCCGCCGGCTGGTCGACGGTCATCAGGATCGACGCCGCCAGATTGCCTGGCCGCGCCTGCCACGGTCGGCCGCGCCGTCCACGCCCGCCGGTCTGGTTGGCGGAGACGAACCACGCAGGGCCCCGTTCGCCCGCCTCGGCTGCGGCGAGCGCCGCGGCATTCGTCGACCCGACCGCGTCGAAGTCGTGGAGTTCGTAGCCCGCAGCCCTCGCGCGCGGACCCAGCCGGAACGCCATCTACGGCACGACCACTTCAGACCGACGCGGCCTGAAGTCATAGAACATGTTCGGTTCCAACATTTCAGAGCGGGGTGAAGGCACTTCCTTACCCGACCCTAGAACAGGCTTTGGGCGGCCGCTGTGGCGGCGGCCTCGAGCGGTGCCGCAACGAACACGAAGAACACGATGAAGAGGCCGCTGAGGCCCAGCACGACCCGCAGTTCGCCCGGCATCGGCTCGAACGGCTCGGCCGCCTCGTCGAAGTAGATCAGCTTGACGATGCGCAGGTAGTAGAACGCGCCCACCACCGACGTCAGCACGCCGATGATCGCGAGTGTGTAGAGCCCGGCCTGCATCGCCGCCGCGAACACGTAGAACTTTCCGAAGAAGCCGGCCAGCGGCGGAATGCCGGCGAGCGAGAACATCAGCATCGCCAGGATGAACGCCATCATCGGCCGCGAGCGCGCCAGCCCGGCCAGCTCGTCGATGTCGTAGACCATCCCCTCCTTGCGGCGCATCGTCAGGATGCAGGCGAACACGCCGAGCGTCATCGCCACGTAGATGGTGAGATAGAGGATCACCCCCTGGATGCCCTGGGCGGTGCCCGGAGCGAGGCCCACCAGCGCATAGCCCACGTGGCCGATCGACGAATAGGCCATCAGCCGCTTGATGTTGCGCTGGCCGATCGCCGCGAAGGCGCCCAGCGCCATCGACAGGATCGAGATGAAGATGATGATCTGCTGCCACTCGAAGTGGGCCGGGCCGAACGCCTCGATCACCACCCGCATCAACAGCGCCAGGGCCGCCACCTTCGGCGCCGCCGCGAAGAACGCCGTCACCGGCGTCGGGGCGCCCTCGTAGACGTCCGGCGTCCACATGTGGAACGGCACGGCGGAGATCTTGAAGGCGAGCCCGGTCAGCACGAAGACGATGCCGAAGATCGCGCCGATCGACGCCCCGTCGGCGTCCAGCACGCCGGAGATGGTGTCGAAGTCGATGGAGCCGGTGAAGCCGTACACCAGCGAGATGCCGTAGAGCATCATCCCCGACGCCAGCGCGCCAAGCACGAAATACTTCAGGCCCGCCTCGGTGGAGCGCACCGAATCCCGGTTGATCGAGGCGACCACGTAGAGCGCCAGCGACTGCAGCTCCAGGCCCAGATAGAGCGCCAGCATGCTGCCGGCCGAGATCATGATCATCATGCCGACGGTCGCCAGCACCACCAGCACCGGGTACTCGAAGCGCTCGAAGCGGGCCGCCCGGGCATAGGCGGTCGTCATCACGATGGCGAAGCCGGAGCCGATCAGCGTCAGGACCTTCATGAACCGCGCGAACGGATCGAGGATGAACGCGCCCTCGAAGGTCGTGCCGTAGACCGGCGCGAACACCAGCAGCGCGGCGGCGACAACGATCAGGATCACCGCTCCGGCGGTCACCGTTCCGACGGGCTCGTCTCCGGCGAACACGCCGATCATCAGGAGCACCAGCGCCCCGACGGCCATGACGAGCTCGGGAAGAAGGGGCATGAGGTCGGGCACAGCGGTCATCCCTTAGGCCTCGCGGGAGAAACGTTTGACGGCATCGATCAATGGAGCACCTGTGCGGTCTTGCCCGCCACTTCCAGCGCGGAGTGGTAGTGCTGCAGGAGGTTGTCCACGGACGCGGCGGTGATGTCGAGGACCGGCGTTGGCCAGATACCGAACAGGATGGTCAGCACGACCAGCGGCACCAGCACGAACTTCTCGCGCAGGTTCAGGTCCGGCAGCGCCTTCAGGCTTTCCTTCTCCAGCGGCCCGAACGCCACCCGGCGGTAGAGCCAGAGCGCGTAGGCGGCCGACAGGATGATGCCGGTGGCGGCCAGGAAGGCCGTCAGGGTCGACACCTGGAAGGCACCGATCATCGTCAGGAACTCGCCGACGAAGCCGCTGGTGCCGGGCAGGCCGACGTTGGCCATGGTGAACACCAGGAACGCCATGGCGAACCACGGCATCTGCTTGGCAAGCCCGCCATAGGCGGCGATGGCGCGGGTATGGGTCCGGTCGTAGATGACGCCCACCGACAGGAACAGCGCGGCCGAGACGATGCCGTGCGACAGCATCAGATAAATCGCGCCCTGCACGCCCTGGGTGGTCGCCGTGAACATGCCCATGGTCACGAAGCCCATGTGGGCGACCGACGAATAGGCGATCAGCTTCTTCATGTCCTCCTGCATCAGCGCGACCAGCGAGGCGTAGATGATGGCGATCACCGACAGGCCGAAGATGTAGGGGGCGAAGAAGTCCGACGCGACCGGGAACATCGGCAGCGAATAGCGCAGCACGCCGAAGCCGCCCATTTTCAGAAGGATGCCCGCCAGCACGCCCGAGGCCGCCGTCGGGGCCTCCACGTGGGCGTCCGGCAGCCAGGTGTGCACCGGCCACATCGGCATCTTCACCGCGAACGAGGCGAAGAAGCCGAGGAACAGCCAGTACTCCATCGAGGTCGGGAAATCGTGCTGCAGCAGCAGCGGCACGCTGGTGGTGCCAGCCTCCCAGTACATCGCCAGGATGGCCAGCAGCATGAACAGCGAGCCGAGCAGCGTGTAGAGGAAGAACTTGAAGGTCGCGTAGACGCGCCGGTCGTGGCCCCAGATGCCGATGATCAGGAACATCGGGATCAGGCCGCCTTCGAAGAAGACGTAGAATACCACGATGTCGAGCGCGGTGAACACGCCGATCATCAGGGTTTCCAGGATGAGGAAGGCGATCATGTACTCCTTCACCCGCCACTGGATCGCCTGCCAGCTGGCAAGGACGCAGAACGGCATGAGGAGCGTGGTCAGCAGCACGAACAGGATGGAGATCCCGTCGACGCCCACGTGGTAGGTGAACGGCCCGCCGATCCACTCGTACTGCTCGACGAGCTGGAAGCCCGGGTCGCTCGCGTCGAACTGCACCAGCAGCAGCATCGACACCAGGAACGTGAACACCGTGGTGATCATCGAGACGCGGCGGATGTTGGTCAGCGCGGCGGCGTCCTCTCCCCGCACCAGCAGGATGAACAGCACCCCGACCAGCGGCAGGAAGGTAACGATCGTAAGGAGCGGCCAATCACTCATCAGGGAGCTCCCACGCCCGTCATCATCGCCCAGGTGATCAGCGCCGCGACGCCGATCAGCATCGCGAACGCGTAGTGGTAGATGTAGCCCGTCTGCAGCCGCACGACCCGCTGGGTCACGTCGAGCACCCGGTGCGACACGCCGTCCGGACCGAACCCGTCGATCAGCCAGCCGTCGCCCTTCTTCCAGAGGAAGTGGCCGATGCGCTTGGCGGGCCGCACGAACAGGAAGTCGTAGAGCTCGTCGAAGTACCACTTGTTCAGGAGGAACTGGTACAGCCCCGGGTGCTCGCGGGCGAGCGTCGCCGGCGTCTGCGGCGAGCGCATGTACCACAGGTACGCCCAGCCGAAGCCGATCAGCATCATGATGGTCGGCGCGATCGGCACCCAGGCCGGGAGATGGTGCATCTCCTCCAGGATGTGGTTCTCGGTGCCGAGATAGAGCGAGGCGCGCCAGAAGTGCTCGTAGCCCTCGCCGATGAACTCGTTGTGCAGCAGGAAGCCGGCGAACAGCGCCCCGCACGACAGCAGCGCCAGCGGAACCAGCATCACCGGCGGGCTCTCGTGGGCGTGCTTGAACACGTCGGCCGCGGCCCGCGTCTTGCCGTGGAAGGTCATGAACATCAGGCGCCAGGTGTAGAAGGCCGTCAGCAGCGCCGCGAACAGCGTCATCCAGAAGGCGTAGGCCGAGAACGGATTGTCGGCGGCGAACGTCGCCTCGATGATGGCGTCCTTGGAGAAGTAGCCGGAGGTGAACGGGAAGCCGGTGAGCGCCAGCCCGCCGATCAGCATGGCGGCGTAGGTCCACGGGATCTTCGAGCGCAGCCCGCCCATGCGCCGCATGTCCTGCTCGTCGTGCATGGCGTGGATGACCGAGCCGGCGCCGAGGAACAGCAGCGCCTTGAAGAAGCCGTGGGTCATCAGGTGGAAGATGCCGGCCGAGTAGGCCCCCACCCCGAGGGCCGCGAACATGTAGCCCAGCTGCGAGCAGGTCGAGTAGGCGATCACCCGCTTGATGTCGTTCTGGACGCAGCCGATCGTCGCCGCGAAGAAGGCGGTCGTGGCGCCGATGAAGGTCACGAACGTCAGCGCCGTCGGGGCGTACTCGAACAGCGGCGACATCCGCGCCACCATGAACACCCCGGCCGTCACCATGGTGGCGGCGTGGATGAGCGCGGAGACCGGCGTCGGGCCTTCCATCGCGTCCGGAAGCCAGGTGTGCAGGCCGATCTGGGCCGACTTGCCCATGGCGCCGATGAACAGCAGGAAGCAGATCGTCTCGACCGCGTTCACCTGGTAGCCGAGGAAGGCGAAGGTCGAGGTCGACAGGGTCTGCGCATCGCCGAAGATGGTGTCGAGGTCGACCGAGCCCACCATCATGAACAGCGCGAAGATGCCCAGCATGAAGCCGAAGTCGCCGATGCGGTTGACCACGAACGCCTTGATCGCGGCGGCCACGGCCGAGGGCCGCGTGTACCAGAAGCCGATCAGCAGGTAGGAGGCGAGACCGACGCCCTCCCAGCCGAAGAACATCTGCACGATGTTGTCGGCGGTCACCAGCATCAGCATCGCGAAGGTGAACAGCGACAGGTACGCGAAGAAGCGCGGCCGGTCGGGATCGTGCGACATGTAGCCGATCGAGTAGAGATGGACGACCGCGGAGACCGAGGTCACCACGATCAGCATCACCACCGTCAGCGTGTCGATGCGCAGCGACCAGGCCACCTCGAGCGCCCCGGACATGATCCACGGCGACAGCGCGACCTTGATCGGTTCGGCGTCGGAGAAGCCCACCTGGAAGAAGGCAACCCACGACAGGATCGCGGAGACGATCAACAGGCTCGTGGTGACGATCTCGCTGGCGCGCGCCCCGATGACGCGGCCGAAGATGCCCGCGACCAGGAAGCCGATGAGCGGCAGGAAGACGATTGCGGCGTACATCAGCCCGTCAGCCCTTCATCGTGTTGATGTCTTGCACCGCGATCGAGCCGCGGTTGCGGAAGAAGACCACAAGGATGGCCAGGCCGATCGCGGCCTCGGCAGCGGCAACCGTCAGCACGAACAGCGCGAAGACCTGGCCGACGAGGTCGCCCAGGAAGGCGGAGAACGCGATGAAGTTGATGTTCACGGCCAGCAGGATGAGTTCGATCGCCATGAGGATGACGATGACGTTCCGCCGGTTCAGGAAGATGCCGAACACCCCGAGGGTGAACAGGATCGCCGCGACCGTGAGATAATGCGCCAGACCGACCGCCATTTTCGGTGCTGCCCCTTCTGGAAATGTCGTTCGAACGACCGGATGCGTCAGATGCCCTTGCGGGAAGGCACCTTGCGCACCTCGACCGACTGTTCGCGAGTACGTGCAACCTGCTGGCTGATGTCCTGCCGCTTCACGCCTTCCTTGTGGCGCAGCGTGAGCACGATGGCGCCGACCATCGCGACGAGCAGAACCAGCCCCGCAGCCTGGAAGAAGTAAACGTAGCGGGTGTAGAGCAGCTGGCCGAGCGCCGCAACGTTCGACACCTGGCTGGCCGGCGGGATCGGCGCCGACGCCACGGCGCTCACGTCGGGCGCGATCGCCCATGCGCCCAGCACCAGCACCAGCTCGAGAAACAGGATGATGCCGATGAGGCCGCCCACCGGCACATACTGCAGCGATCCCTGGCGCAGCTCGGCGAAGTCGACGTCGAGCATCATCACCACGAACAGGAACAGCACCGCGACGGCGCCCACGTAGACGACGACCAGGATCATCGCCAGGAACTCGGCGCCGAGCAGCAGGAACAGCCCGGCGGCGTTGAAGAAGGCGAGGATCAGGAACAGCACCGAGTGCACGGGATTGCGCGAGGAAATCACCATGAACGCCGAAGCGACGGTCACCGCTGCGAAAAGATAGAAGAAGAGTGTCTGCAGGATCATCGCCTGGCCCGCCCCGTTGTCGGAGTGGTCGTCTGCCCGCGTCGTCTCATAGCCGAGCCCTCGTTACGCGTCCACACCCTCACCGGAACGGTGCGTCCTGGGCGATGTTGCGCGCGATATCGCGTTCCCAGCGGTCGCCGTTCGCAAGCAGCCGCTCCTTGTCGTAGTAGAGTTCCTCGCGGGTTTCGGTGGCGAACTCGAAGTTCGGCCCCTCCACGATCGCGTCGACCGGGCACGCCTCCTGGCAGAACCCGCAGTAGATGCACTTCACCATGTCGATGTCGTAGCGCGTCGTGCGGCGGGTGCCGTCGTTGCGCCGCGGGCCGGCCTCGATGGTGATGGCCTGGGCCGGGCAGATCGCCTCGCACAGCTTGCACGCGATGCAGCGCTCCTCGCCGTTGGGATAGCGGCGCAGCGCATGCTCGCCGCGAAAACGCGGGGAGATCGGCCCCTTCTCGAAGGGGTAGTTCAGGGTCGACTTGGGCTTGAAGAAATATCGCATGCCCAGAAAGAAGGCCGATACGAATTCCATCAAGAGCAGCGATTTGGCTGCGCGATCCAAGGCTGCCATGACGCGTGTCCTCGTAGTCCGATCTTTGAGCGGCCGGCGGGAGCCCCTGCCCCGCGCGTCCGCTCTTGCGTGTCTGTTTCGTGCCGGCCCAACCGTCAGGGCGGCGCGTCGTTCAGTCCGTCAGGCCCCCGGCCCCATGGCGCGCGGCCGGGAGTACCGGTCGTGGCGCGGCAGGTCGTCGGCGATCGCCAGGTAGGGCAACCGCGACGCCCAGAACGCATGCGCCTGCGGCGCGATCCGCTCCGGCGCCTCGAAGGCCCCGATGGCGAGATAAATCTCGTCGCCGGGGATCGTCTCGTCGGCGTAGGCGAGCGGCGTACCGCATCCCGCGCACCATTGCCGCAGGATCCCCGCCCCGCCCGATCGTCCGGCGGGCGTCCCGGTCCAGCTGACCGCGTCGCCCGCAAACCCAACCCACAGCGTCACCGGCGCGCCGGTCGCCTTCCGGCAGTCGGCGCAGTGGCAGTAGGCGGCCCAGAGCGGCTCGCCTGCCGCCCGGAAGCGCACCGCGCCGCAGGCGCAGGCGCCGGCATGCGGGGCGCCCGATGCCGCTGCCTCAGGCATACCAGCCCGTCAGCTTCAGCACCGTCGCCACCACGATCACCGCCACCAGCGAGATCGGCAGGAACACCTTCCAGCCGAGCCGCATCAGCTGGTCGTAGCGGTAGCGCGGCACGATCGCCTTCACCATGGCGAACATGAAGAACACCAGCAGGCACTTCAGCACGAACCAGATGATCCCCGGCACCCAGGTGAACGGCGCCACGTCCACCGGCGGCAGCCAGCCGCCCATGAACATGATGCTCATCAGCGCGCACATCAGCGCGATCGAGACGTACTCGCCCAGCATGAACATCATGTACGGGGCGGAGCCGTATTCGACCATGAAGCCGGCCACCAGCTCCGATT
Organism: Amorphus sp. MBR-141; assembly: GCF_053628695.1. Taxonomy (NCBI): domain Bacteria; kingdom Pseudomonadati; phylum Pseudomonadota; class Alphaproteobacteria; order Hyphomicrobiales; family Amorphaceae; genus Amorphus; species Amorphus sp. MBR-141. The sequence goes on along the minus strand of NZ_JBRJGW010000010.1, from coordinate 174,156 downwards.
CCGCTTCCGGAAGGTCGAACGGCGGCCGGTTCGTCTCCGCCAGCGCCGAGATGAAGAACACCACGAACATCGGGAACAGCGGCAGCCAGTACCAGTTCAGGATCGACAGCCACGGCACGCCCAGCATCGTCGCCAGCCCGGTCTCCTGGGAATGGACGATGGCGGACAGGTTCAGCGAGCCGGCGCACATCAGCACCGTGATGATCACGAAGCCGATGGAGACCTCGTAGGACACCATCTGCGCCGCCGAGCGCAGCGCGCCCAGGAACGGATACTTCGAATTCGATGCCCAGCCGCCCATGATGACGCCGTACACGCCGAGCGACGAGATCGCGAAGATGTAGAGGATGCCGACATTGATGTCGGCGATCACCCAGCCGTCGGCGACCGGCACCACCGCCCACGCCGCCAGCGACAGGATCACGGTTACCAAGGGCGCCAGCAGGAACACCGTCTTGTCGGCGCCGGCCGGGATTACCGGCTCCTTCAGCACGAACTTGCCGAGGTCGGCGAACGACTGCATCAGCCCGAAGGCGCCCACCACGTTCGGGCCGCGCCGCATCTGGACGGCCGCCCAGACCTTGCGGTCGGCGAGCAGGATGTAGGCGATCACGACCAGCAGCACGACCAGCAGCAGCAGGCTCTGGCCGAGCATGATCAGGAACGGAAAGCCGTAGGTGGACCAGAAGTCGTTCATGACCTTTCGGAACCCTCGTTCATCATGCCGTTCAGGCTGGTCGTTCCCATCGTCGCCGATGCATGGATCGTCATCGCCGCTGCCTCACTCCGCCGCTTCGGCGCCGAGCCGGTCGCGGGCGATCGCGGAGCATTCCGCCATCACCGCCGAGGCGCGGGCGATCGGGTTGGTGAGATAGAAGTCGCGGACCGTGGAGGCGAACGGCGCCGTCTCGACCGCGCCGCCGAGATCGGCAAGCGCGCCCAGTTCGGCCGCGTCGACCGGCGTGACCACGTCGCCGACGGCAAGGTGCGGGTGCCGCTCGAACATCGCGGCGCGCAGCTCCGGCAGCGAATCGTAGCCCAGCTGGTGGCCCAGATGCGGCGACAGCGCGCGCAGGATCGCCCAGTCCTCGCGGGCCTCGCCGGGCGGGAAGCCCGCGCGGTTGGCGCGCTGCACCCGGCCTTCGGTGTTGACCCAGGTGCCGGCCTTTTCCGGATAGGCCGCCCCCGGCAGGATGACGTCGGCGCGGTGCGCGCCGACATCGCCGTGGGTGCCGATATAGACGACGAACGCCTCGCCGAGGCGGCGCGTGTCGAACTCGTCGGCGCCGAGCAGGAACACCAGGTCGAGCCCGCCGCCCTCGGCCGCGCCGAGCATGCCCGCCACGTCGAGGCCGCCCTCGCCCGGCACGCAGCCGACATCGAGGCCGCCGACCCGCCCGGCCGCCGTGTGCAGCACCGAGAAGCCGTTCCAGTCCTCGGCGACGGCGCCGGCGGATGTCGCCACCTTTGCGGCCAGCGACAGGATCGCCTCTCCGTCGGGGCGCGAGAGCGCGCCCTGCCCGACGATGATCAGCGGACGCTCGGCGTCAGCCAGGATCTTCGCGAACGAATGGCTGCCGTCGACGATACCCTGCAGCGTGTCGGTGCCGGCGCCCAGGTAGTCGTAGTCGTAGGTGAGGTCGGTGCGCTCGCCGATCACGCCCACCGGCAGCGGGCCCATCCGCCAGCGCTTGCGGATGCGGGCGTTCAGCACGGCCGCTTCCCAGCGCGGGTTGGTGCCGATCATCAGCACCGCGTCGCAGTCCTCGATGCCCTCGATGGTCGCGTTGAACAGGTAGCTGGCGCGGCCGAACTTCGGATGCAGCTTGGTGCCGTCCTGGCGGCAGTCGACGCTGGCAACGCCGAGCTTGTCCATCAGGTCCTTCAGCGCGAACTGCTCTTCGGTCGTCGCGAGATCGCCGGCGATCGCCGCCATCCGCTCCGGCGCGACGCCCTTCGCCTTCTCAGCGATCGTCTCGAAGGCCTCCGGCCAGCTCGCCGGCACCAGCCGCCCGTCCTTGCGGACGTACGGGCGGTCGAGGCGCTGGGTGCGCAGCCCGTCCCAGACGAAGCGCGACTTGTCGGAGATCCACTCCTCGTTCACCGCCTCGTTGAGGCGCGGCATGATGCGCATCACCTCGCGGCCGCGGCAGTCGACCCGGATGGCCGAGCCGAGCGCGTCCATCACGTCGATGGACTCGGTCTTCGAGAGCTCCCACGGCCGCGCCTTGAAGGCGTAGGGGCGCGAGGTCAGCGCGCCGACCGGGCACAGGTCGATGACGTTGCCCTGCAGCTCCGAGCTCATGGCGTGCTCGAGATAGGTGGTGATCTCCATGTCCTCGCCGCGGCCGATCGCACCGAGATCGGCCACGCCGGCCACCTCGGTGGTGAAGCGCACACAGCGGGTGCAGTGGATGCAGCGGGTCATGATCGTCTTGACCAGCGGGCCGATATACTTGTCCTCGACGGCGCGCTTGTTCTCGTGGAAGCGCGAGCCGGAGACGCCGTAGGCCATCGCCTGGTCCTGCAGGTCGCACTCGCCGCCCTGGTCGCAGATCGGGCAGTCCAGCGGGTGGTTGATCAGCAGGAATTCCATCACCCCCTCGCGCGCCTTCTTCACGAAGGGCGTGCGGGTGTTCACCTGGGGCGGCGAGCCGTCCTTGCCGGGACGCAGGTCGCGCACGCCCATGGCGCACGAGGCCACCGGCTTCGGCGGACCGCCGACGACCTCGACCAGGCACATGCGGCAGTTGCCGGCGATCGACAGCCGGTCATGGAAGCAGAAGCGCGGGATCTCCGCGCCGGCCGCCTCGCAGGCCTGCAGGATCGTGAAGTGGTCCGGCACTTCGATTTCGGAACCGTCGACGATCAGCTTGGCCATCGATCAATTTCCCTCGTTCGTCGATACGGAGCGCCCGAGGAGGCCCCCGGAAACCACTGCGCAAGGTCGCATCGCCTGTTGCATCCTCGGCATGCTCATCCTCAATGCTCGACCAGATCGAGACGACGCTCGATCCGCTCGACGCGCCCGTCGAGACGGTCCAGCCGGCGATGAATGCCCGCGACCCCTTCCTCGACGCCGGTCACGCGGACCTTCAGATCGTGCACGTCTCCGCCGACGCGATCGAGCTTTTCGTTCATCCGCGGCAGGAGCTGAAGGATCGGGCTGTCGGGTCCGTCGGTCATTGCCACCCCCTACTCCGCCGCGACCGCAGGCCGGCGCGCGTCGGCGGCGCGGCGCTGGGCGATGCGGTCCTCGATCTCGGGGCGGAAGTGGCGGATCAGGCCCTGGATCGGCCACGCCGCGGCATCGCCGAGCGCGCAGATCGTGTGGCCTTCCACCTGCTTGGTCACTTCCAGCAGCATGTCGATCTCGGCCGGATCGGCGCGGCCCTCGACCAGGCGCTCCATCACCCGCCACATCCAGCCGGTGCCCTCGCGGCACGGCGTGCACTGGCCGCAGGACTCGTGCTTGTAGAAGTGCGCCAGCCGGGCGATCGCCTTGATGATGTCGGTGGAGCGGTCCATCACGATCACCGCCGCGGTGCCGAGGCCCGACTTCTTGTCGCGCAGCGTGTCGAAGTCCATCGGCAGGTCCTGGCATTCCGACGCCGGCAGGCACGGTACCGACGAGCCGCCGGGGATCACCGCGAGCAGGTTGTCCCAGCCGCCGCGGATGCCGCCGCAGTGCCGCTCGACCAGCTCGCGGAACGGGATGCCCATCTCCTCTTCCACCGTGCACGGCCGCTCGACGTGGCCGGAGATGCAGAACAGCTTGGTGCCGACGTTGTTGGGCTTGCCGAGGCCGGCGAACCACGACGGGCCGCGGCGCAGGATTTCCGGCGCGACCGCGATGGATTCCACGTTGTTGACCGTCGACGGGCAGCCGTACAGGCCGACGTTCGCCGGGAACGGCGGCTTCAGGCGCGGCTGGCCCTTCTTGCCTTCCAGGCTTTCCAGCAGCGCCGTTTCCTCGCCGCAGATGTAGGCGCCGGCGCCGTGGTGGACGACGATGTCGAAGTCCCAGCCGTGGACGTTGTTCTTGCCGATCAGCCGGGCCTCGTAGGCCTGGTCGACGGCGGCCTGCAGGTGCTCGCGCTCACGGATGAACTCGCCGCGCACGTAGATGAAGGCGTGATGGGCGCCCATCGACACGCCGGCCAGCAGGCAGCCTTCGACGAGGAGATGCGGGTCATGCCGCATGATCTCCCGGTCCTTGCAGGTGCCCGGCTCGGATTCGTCGGCGTTGACGACCAGGTAGTGCGGCCGGGCCGGATCGATCTCCTTCGGCATGAACGACCATTTGAGGCCGGTCGGGAAGCCGGCGCCGCCGCGCCCGCGCAGCCCCGAGGCCTTCATCTGCTCGATGATCCACTCGCGGCCGTTGTCGACGAACTCCTTGGTCCGGTGCCACTGGCCGCGTTTCTTCGCGCCTTCGAGGCCCCAGTCGTGAAAGCCGTAGAGATTGGTGAAGATGCGATCCTGATCGGCCAGCATCTCAGCTCTCCTTCTTGCTCGAGGAGCCCTTCGGCTGCGCACGCGCCTTGACCTTCGGGCTCTCGGACGGATCGGCATCCGTCTTCGTGCCGTTCCGGTCGGCGGCGTGAACCGTCTCGGACGACGGCGCCCCCTTGTCGGCGGCGGTCGCGTCGCTCGCCTTGCGCGCGGCGTCCGCTTCCGGCTCGTCGTCGTCGTTCGGGTGGCCCTTGTTCTGGTCGGCCGCCGCCGACGTCGCCGGATCCACGGAGGTGTCGGGCTCCGCATCGGTCCTGGCCGGCCTGGAGGCCGTCGCGGTCTCGTCGCGGTAGCGGCTGCCGTCGTACAGCGACGGGTCGGTCAGGCTGGTCGCGCCGGTGATCGGCTCCGACGATTTGCGGTCGCTCAGCGGCCCCGGCGCCGGCGGATTGCCCGCGGCGAAGCCGTCGATCAGCGCCTCGAAGCTCTCCGGCGTCAGGTCCTCGTAGGTGTCGGAGCCCACCTGCACCATCGGCGCGTTCACGCAGGCGCCCAGGCACTCGACCTCTTCCCAGGAGAACTTGCCGTCGCCGGACAGCTCAAACGCGTGGGCGTTGATGCGCCGCTTGCACACCGAGACGATCTCTTCCGCCCCGCGCAGCTGGCACGGCGTCGTCCCGCACACCTGGATGTGCGCGGTGGTGCCCACCGGCTTCAGCTGGAACATCGTGTAGAAGGTCGCGTTCTCGAAGACCCGGATGTACGGCATCTCGAGCATGTCGGCGACGAGCCGGATCGCCGGCTCCGGCAGCCAGCCGTGCTGCTCCTGGGCGCGCCACAGCAGCGGCACCACGGCGGATGCCTGCCGGCCCTCCGGATACTTGGCGATCGTCATCTTCGCCCAGGCGAGGTTCTCCTCGGTGAACGAGAAGCTCTCGGGCTGCACTTCAGCAAGGCGGCGGACAGCCATGACTCGACGAAAACCTCCGCGATTGCGGTCGCGCGACATGCGCGGCAAGGAACGACGGACCGCTCGATGCCCGCCCGCCAGGGACAGACCTCGAAACACGATCCTTTTCAACGTCCTGGACCGATGGTCTCATCCCTTTCGGAACGCGGCCGGTCCAGGTTCGGGCGGGACGCCCGGGTAATTCACAGGTCCGGTCAGCGATCGACTTCGCCGAACACGATGTCGAGCGAGCCCAGCACCGCCGACACGTCGGCGAGCAGATGGCCGGAGCAGACCATGTCCATCGCCTGCAGATGCGCGAAGCCGGGCGCGCGGATCTTGCAGCGATAGGGTTTGTTGGTGCCGTCGGAGACGAGGTAGACGCCGAATTCGCCCTTGGGCGCCTCGACGGCGGCATACACCTCGCCGGCCGGCACGTGATAGCCCTCGGTATAGAGCTTGAAGTGATGGATGAGCGCCTCCATCGAGCGCTTCATCTGGCCGCGGGTCGGCGGCACCACCTTGCCGTCGCGGCTGTGCACCGGGCCGGCCTCGCGGCTCAGCCGCGCGCAGCACTGCTTCATGATCTTGATCGATTCGCGCATCTCTTCCATGCGGATGAGATAGCGGTCGTAGCAGTCGCCGTTCTTGCCGATCGGGATGTCGAACTCGAGGTCCTCGTAGCACTCGTAGGGCTGCGACTTGCGCAGGTCCCACGCGGCGCCCGATCCGCGCACCATCACGCCCGACATGCCGTTGGCCCATGCCTCGTCCAGGGTGACGACGCCGATGTCGACGTTGCGCTGCTTGAAGATGCGGTTGCCGGTGAGCAACGACTCCAGGTCGTCGCAGACCTTCAGGAACGGATCGCAGAAGGCGTGGATGTCGTCCACCAGCTCCTGCGGCAGATCCTGGTGGACGCCGCCCGGGCGGACATAGGCCGCGTGCATGCGGCTGCCCGAAGCGCGCTCGTAGAAGACCATCAGCTTCTCGCGCTCCTCGAAGCCCCACAGCGGCGGGGTCAGCGCGCCGACGTCCATCGCCTGGGTCGTCACGTTGAGGATGTGCGAGAGCAGCCGGCCGATCTCGGAATAGAGCACGCGGATCAGCTGGGCCCGCATCGGCACGGTGATGCCCAGCAGCTTCTCCACCGCGAGGGCGAAGGCGTGCTCCTGGTTCATCGGCGCGACGTAGTCCAGCCGGTCGAAATACGGCACCGCCTGCAGATAGGTCTTCTGCTCGATCAGCTTCTCGGTGCCGCGATGCAGCAGGCCGATGTGCGGATCGACGCGGGTCACCACCTCGCCGTCGAGCTCCAGCACGAGACGCAGCACGCCGTGGGCCGCCGGATGCTGCGGGCCGAAGTTGATGTTGAAATTGCGGACCTCTGCCTCGGGCATTCCGTCAATTCCCCTGAAACATCGCGAAGAGCTCGGCCCCGGTCATCTTCTTCGTGTCGCCGGCCAGCGCATAGGTCGACGGCTTGGAATCGATGAACACCTCGACCGCGAGCGGCAGCTCCGTCGGCTCGTCGAAGGCGAACGCCGACACGGTGACGAACCGTCCGTCCTTGGTGCGGTAGGCGAGCGACGTCCCGCAGGTCTTGCAGAACAGCCGTTCGGCCCACTCCGACGAGTTCCAGACCCCGAGCGCGGCCTCGTCGACGACCGCGAAGTCGCCAACCTCGATGCCCATCAGCGGCCCGGCCGACCAGCGCCGGCAGGTCTCGCAATGGCAGGCGTCCATGTGGGCGCCCTTCACCGTCGCGGTGAAGCGCACCGCGCCGCACGCGCAGCCCCCTGCCCTGCTTTCCTCGGTCATCGTCATCGTCCGTCAGCTCGCCTTTTCGTCGCCGGGCAGAACGTAGTCGGTTCCTTCCCAGGGCGAGAGGAAATCGAAGTTGCGGAACTCCTGGGTCAGCTTGACCGGCTCGTAGACCACCCGCTTCAGGCCGTCGTCGTAGCGCACCTCGACGAAGCCGGTCAGCGGAAAGTCCTTGCGCAGCGGATGGCCCTCGAAGCCGTAGTCCGTCAGAATCCGGCGCAGGTCCGGATGGCCGGAGAACAGGATGCCGTAGAGGTCGTAGGCCTCGCGCTCGAACCAGTCGGCGGCGGGGAACACGTCCACCACCGAAGGCACCGGCGTCTCTTCGTCGGTCTGCGTCTTCATGCGGATGCGGGTGTTATGCTTCGGCGACAGCAGGTGGTAGACCACATCGAAGCGACGCTCGCGCGACGGCCAGTCGACGCCGCAGACGTCGATCAGGTTGATGAACAGGCAGCGCGCGTCGTCGCGCAGCATCCGCGCCACGTCCTGCACGCGCCCCGCCTCCACGTCGAGCGTCAGCTCGTCGTGCTCGATGCGCCAGCCGACCAGATCCGCACCCAGCTTCTGGGCCAGATAGTCTCCAAGTTCGCTCAGCGTCTCGTCCATGGATCCTCGCCTGCCGTCACCGCCACGAAGCGGCGGTCTGCGGCCGGGTTCAGCGTTCGATGGTGCCGGTGCGGCGGATCTTCTTCTGCAGCAGCAGCACGCCGTAGAGAAGGCCTTCCGCCGTGGGCGGGCAGCCCGGCACGTAGACGTCGACCGGGACCACCCGGTCGCAGCCGCGCACCACCGCATAGGAATAGTGATAGTAGCCGCCGCCGTTGGCGCACGAGCCCATCGAGATGACGTAGCGTGGCTCCGGCATCTGGTCGTAGACCTTGCGCAGCGCCGGCGCCATCTTGTTGGTCAGCGTGCCGGCGACGATCATCACGTCCGACTGGCGCGGGCTGGCCCGCGGCGCGAAGCCGAACCGCTCGACGTCGTAGCGCGGCATGGAGACCTGCATCATCTCCACCGCGCAGCACGCCAGGCCGAACGTCATCCACATCAGCGACCCGGTACGGGCCCACTGGATGAGGCTGTCGGTGGAGGTGACGAGAAAGCCCTTGTCGGCCAGTTCGTCGTTCACGTCCACGAAGAAGGGGTCGTTCGCTCCGACCGGGCGGCCCGTGTCCGGGTCGATCGCGCCGGTCGCGCCGTGGGCGACGAGCGGACGTTCAGCGGTGCTCAATCCCATTCCAGAGCTCCTTTTCGCCACTCGTAGATGAAGCCGATGGTCAGCACGCCGAGGAAGGCCATCACCGAGAAGAACCCGAACCAGCCCACCTCCCCGAACGACACCGCCCACGGGAACAGGAAGGCGACCTCGAGGTCGAAGATGATGAACAGGATCGACACCAGGTAGAAGCGCACGTCGAACTTCATGCGTGCGTCGTCGAACGCGTTGAAGCCGCATTCGTAGGCCGACATCTTCTCCGGGTCGGGATTCTTGTAGGCGACCAGGAACGGCGACGCGAGCAGCGCCAGACCGATGATCGCCGCCACGCCGATGAACACGACGATCGGCACGTATTCCCTCAGGAGATCGTCCATGCTCGCAAGCCTCCTCAGACCGCTTCGGTCGCGGTCCCGGCACGCGGGGCCGCATTCGAGACGACTGGCGGCGGGGCCGCCGGCGGGAGCCCGGATCCCGCGGGCCATGCGGCGCCGCGCCCTGCTCCAGCCTCTCGTCTTTCTCCCGAAGCGTCGGCCACTCGGGCCATCAGCTCTCGAAATTCAACTATGGCACCGACCCGGTGCGTCAACGGCGGATCCGCCATCGCATCGCAGCATCGCCGCCGCTGGCAGGCTTAGCGGAGGCCTCTTGTTTAGACAAGGTCAAACGCATCCAGATCGGTGGAGATGGGCGGCGCAGGCCGGAGGACCGGCGGAATGCCAGGCTTTCCGGCCCGTTCACGACCCTAATATATTCAGATCGATGACGTTTTGTAGGTTAGGGACGATTCGACGCGCCGCCGTCCGGGTCCCGGCTGGCGCCGTCGCACCGGGGGACGCCGCAGGCCTCCTCCGGTCGCAACGACCGCGGCGCCAACGCGCATCGCGCCCCCACCCCGGCAGGGGTGGCGTTCGCGGATCGAACGGAGCGACACGGGATTTTTGCGAAACGTGGGATCCATTCCCGGGAAAAGGGGAATGGCGGGAGTGACGGGGCTCGAACCCGCGACCTCCGGCGTGACAGGCCGGCACTCTAACCAACTGAGCTACACCCCCGTGGCGGCGAACGAGCCGTCCGCGCCAAGGTGTCAGGGAGATACGATCCGCCCGGTCGGGTGTCAAGCGGCTGTCGCCTCGGAATTGGGGATGGAGCGTCGCGAATTTTGCTTAGCCGGAACGGCTGGCCCCGCCCGGTGCCGCTCCGCGGCCCGCCCGACGAGGAATGTTGAAAGCGCGGCCGGCTTCCAATAAGCAGATGGCGCCCGCGGGCGGCCCGCCCGAAACCACCGGCGCGGTCCGGGTTGGCGGGCCGGACGGGCGGTTAGCTCAGCTGGTTAGAGCACCTGGTTTACACCCAGGGGGTCGGGGGTTCGAATCCCTCACCGCCCACCAACGCCCGACCGAGGGGGCGCCCGAAGCCATTCAATCATCCCGCCTGCCTCCAGCCGTCCGTTCGGCCGCACCCGTCGCAGCGCGGACCGGCCGCGACCGGCCCGCGAACAATCCAGCCGGCAAACAGTTGCGTACACGGTGCGATGAGACGGATGGATACGTGATGATGCCTCGCTACTTTTTCGACACGCATGACGGGAGCTGGGAGGCGACCGACGAAAACGGGCAGTGCTTCAGCGGGCTCGAGGCGGCGCGCGTCGAGGCGGTGCGGGCGTTGCGCGACATGGCCTGGGACGAGCTGGAACGCAGCGATGTCAGCGCGATGACCGTCCGGGTGCGCGACGAGGACGGCCAGGCGGTGTTCGTCGCCACCCTGTCACTGACCGCGGAGGCCGCGGGCACGGCGCGCTAGCGCCCCTCCCGAGCAGACGGCCCCACCTGACCGATTGGAACGAGCCGGACTCAGTGCCTTGAGTCCGTCCCCTTCGTCCGGATCGCCGCGATCCGTGCGGGAAACGCGCCAGGAGCCCGATCCGGACCCTGCGCCGCCGGCCTGCACACCGCCCCTTGGGCCCTTGCACGGCCCCCGGCCTTCCCCGCGCGCCCCACGCTTCCCCCGACATTCGCTCCCGCAGCTGATTCGCCCGGCCGCCCCGCCCGGCGCGGCGCATGCCGCCTGGCCATCGCCGAACGGGTTCGCACGGCGCCGTTGCCACGCTGCAAGATGACACTTTTATCAACTTCAGATGGCGCGTGGACGGGCGTATATCTGTCGGGCTCGCCCCGGTCGGACCGGCGGCAGCCAGCAACGGTCTCGCCTGTTCGCTTTCTTTCCCCCCGCCCCCAAGCTTGACGGAGAATGGTCATGGACAGCGTTGAAACACCGGACGGCGTGCGCATTTTCTTCAAGGACTGGGGCCCCCGCGACGGGCAGCCGATCGTGTTCAGCCACGGCTGGCCGCTGTCGGCGGACGACTGGGACCCGCAGATGCTGTTCTTCCTCAACGAAGGCTTCCGGGTGGTCGCCCACGACCGCCGCGGCCACGGCCGGTCGACGCAGGTGGCGGACGGCCACGACATGGACCACTACGCCGACGATCTGGCCGCGGTCACCGCGGCGCTCGACCTGAAGGAGGCCGTGCACGTCGGCCATTCGACGGGCGGCGGCGAGGTCGTCCGCTACATCGCCCGCCACGGCGACGGCCGGGTCGCCCGGGCCGTGCTGGTGAGCGCGGTGCCGCCGCTGATGATGCAGACCGAGGCCAACCCGGGCGGGCTGCCGAAGTCGGTCTTCGACGGCTTCCAGGAGCAGGTCGCCACCAACCGCGCCCAGTTCTACTACGACGTCCCGGCCGGGCCCTTCTACGGCTACAACCGGCCCGGCGCCGAGCCGGCCCAGGGCGTCATCTGGAACTGGTGGCGCCAGGGCATGGGCGGCGGCGCCAAGGCCCACTACGACGGGATCGTCGCCTTCTCCCAGACCGACTTCACCGAGGACCTGAAGAAGATCCAGGTTCCCGTGCTGGTCATGCACGGCGACGACGATCAGATCGTCCCGTATGCCGATTCCGGGCCGCTCTCCGCGGCGCTGCTGCCGAACGGCACGCTGAAGACCTACGCCGGCTTCCCGCACGGCATGCCGACCACCCACGCCGCAACCATCAACGCCGACATTCTGGCCTTCATCCGGGGCTGACGCCGCCGGCTGCGGGGATCGCCTTCGACGGTCAATGCAGATCAGGTCCTCGAACCACCCTTTCGTTCCGATCGCTTCGATCGGAGCGGGGCATGTTCTAGGTCCCGCCCGGCTCCGGTCCGGCAAACGCCGCGGCGATCCGCTCGATGAGCGCGCGGACCCGCCGCGGCTGCACGGCGGCGTGCGGATAGACGATCTGCAGGGTCGGGACCCCGACGGAAAAGCCCTCCAGCAGGGCGATCAGCGTCCCCTCCTCGAGATCCTGTCCGATGTCGTGGATCGCCTTCAGCGCGATCCCCCGCCCCTCCTTGCACCATTGGCGCACCAGCCCGCCGTCGTTGACGATCCGCCGGCCCGACACCGCGATCCGCTCCACACGCCCGTCGATCAGGAAGGCCCACTCCCGGTCGACGGTCTGCCCGAAGCGCATGAGGATACAGTCGTGGTCCCGCAGATCGCGGGGATGGGCCGGCGCGCCATGGTCGCGCAGATAGGACGGCGCCGCGCACACGATCCGCCGGTTGTCGCCGAGCGGCCGCGCGCGGAGCGTGCTGTCCGCCGGCACGCCGTGGCGGATCGCGAAGTCCATGCCCTGGCCGACGATGTCGACGAAGCCGTCGGTCAGGTTGAGATCCACCTGCACGGCGGGATGGTCGGCCAGGAACGCATCGATGATCGGGGCGATGCGGCGGCGACCCAGATCCTCCGCCGCGCTCAGCCGGATGGGTCCGGAAATCTGCTCGGACCCGAGCCGGAGGCGGCCTTCCAGCTCTTCCGCCTCGGCCAGAAGCCGGCGCGCGCCCTCCACCAGCAGCCGCCCCTCGTCGGTGAGACTGATGGCACGGGTGGTGCGGGTCAGCAGTGCCACGCCGTAGTGGCGCTCGAGCGCCGCCAGCCGCTCGGACACCGACGCCGGCGACAGGCCGACCTCCCGTCCGGCAACGGCGAGACCGCCCTTCTCCACGATGCGCAGGAAGAGCGCGAGGTTGTCCAGCAGCATTCTTCGCCTCTTCCGAATTATCCTTTTGGATTTGGCCTGATTATCAAATCAGGCCGCAAGGCGTAAGTGCCGGAGCAGGTTCCGGCGGGGTCGCGACATCCCAATGGCCGGGGATCTGTCCGCCGCGCTGGATGCGGACCCGGTCCGCCCACCCGGCGCCCTCCTCTTCCTCAAGGCCCCGGCGCCGCCGGCCGCTCCGGAGACACGCCATGACCGCCACCGCCCACCCCGCCGACACCTCATCCGACGCCGGCGCGCCCGCCCGCTGGGCGCTGCTCGCCCTCGCCATCGGCGCCTTCGCCATCGGCACCACCGAATTCTCCCCGATGGGCCTGCTGCCGATCATCGCCGAGGGCGTGCACGTCTCGATCCCCCAGGCCGGCCTGTTGATCAGCGCCTATGCCATCGGCGTCATGATCGGCGCCCCGATCATGACGATCGCCTTCAGCCGCTTCGGCAAGCGCACCGCGCTGATGCTGCTGATGGGCATCTTCACCGTCGGCAACGTGATGTCGGCGCTGGCGCCCGACTACGGAATGCTGCTGCTGGCGCGTCTCGTCACCAGCCTCAACCACGGCGCCTTCTTCGGCCTCGGCTCCATCGTCGCGGCCGGCCTGGTGGCGAAGGAGAAGCGGGCGGGCGCGGTGGCGGCCATGTTCATGGGGCTGACCATCGCCAACATCGGCGGCGTGCCCGCCGCCAGCTGGATCGGCCAGCAGATCGGCTGGCGCGCGGCCTTCGCCGGCACAGCGGTGCTCGGGCTGGTGGCCATCTCTGCCCTGGCGATGGCGCTGCCGAAGAGCCGTCCCGGCCCCCGTCCGGAGCTGCGCCGCGAGATCGGCGTCCTCACCCGGCCCAACGTGCTGCTCGCCATGGCGACGACGGTCATGGGCTCCGCCGCCATGTTCACCCTCTACACATACGTCGCCGCCGCGCTCGATGCGTTGACCGGCGCCTCGGGCGGGTTCGTCACGTTCGCCTTGGTGCTGATCGGCGTCGGCTTCACCGTCGGCAACTGGTTCGGCGGCCGCCTGTCCGCCTGGTCGCTGGACGGCGCCACGGCGGTGTTCCTCGCGGCCCTTGCGACCATCATGCTGGGACTGCCGGTGCTGCTCGTCAGCCACGTCGGCGCCGCCGTCGGCCTGCTGGTCTGGGGAGCGGCCGCCTTCGCCATCGTATCGCCCATCCAGACCCGGGTGATGCTCGCCGCCGAGGATGCCCCCGCCCTCGCCTCGTCGATCAATGTCGGCGCCTTCAATCTCGGCAACGCCATCGGGGCCGCGGTGGGCGGCGCGGTCATCGCCGCCGGACTGGGCTACCAGATGGTCCCGGTGGCGGGCGCCGTCCTGGCGCTCCTCAGCCTGCTGCTGGTGTGGGCCAGCCGCCGCAGCAACCGGATGCTGGCCGCTCGCCTCCCTGCCGCCGTCGGGTGCCGCTGATCCGGCGCCGTCTCTGAAACTCAGGAGCGGAATGGCGCGGCAAGCCGGCGCCCAGCCTTCCTCATCCCGCCCCAAACGAAAGAACCGGCGCAGGCAGGCCCGCGCCGGTTCCTTGGAGCTGTTGGCGATCGGATGATCCCATCCGGTCGGAGAGGGCCGAACCACGCACGGATCGGAGGCGGCTCTCGAACGATCGCCCTGATGCTGGCGGTACGGCACTCTGTCTTGTCGGAAACCCGCCCTGCCTGGGGGGTAGAGGCGGCAGGGCACAGGTCAGGCGAAACTTCTCGGCCGAACGCGGATCGGGGCGGCGTCGCAAGCGGTTCGCCTCGCCGGATCCATCGCGCCCCACTCCCGCAAACCGATGCGAGAGTGGGCCGGTCGAAGGCGCCGCAACCCGTTATGGGCTGCCTGCGCCGGCAAGGCATTTTCCGGCCACGTGAGACACCTGGTCCACGGAAAATGGCTCGCGGTCACGCTCGAAAGGCCGTCGGTGTGGCTGGATCTGCCGGACCGATTCCCGCCCGGGTCGAGCCGACCCGAACGACGGAATGGCCCGCTCGATCAATCCCGAAGCCGTTTCTGCTCGGACAAGAGTCCTGATCGGAAAGGGCTCCCGGACCCGCACACGGACGTGCTTCGGGTGATCAGCTGTTGACGATTTCCTTGAGGGGCTTGCCGGCCCGGAACTTCGGAACGTTGGCGGCCGGAATCTGGATGGTGTTGCCGGTGCGGGGATCGCGCCCCTCGGAGGCGGCACGCTTGGTCACGGCGAACACGCCGAAGCCGACGATCCGGACCTCGTCACCCTTCTTCAGGGCCTCGGAGATGGTCTCGAACATCGCGTCGACGGCCTTCTGGGCGTCCTGCTTGTTCAGGTCGGCCTTCGCGGCAACCTCGGCGACCAAATCGTTTTTCTTCATATCGTTCCCTTTCCTGAATGACAGCCACGCTCGTGCAACCGACCCAGCCGTCCATCCTTGGTGCGGCGAATCACGAACGAGCGCAACCGTATTCTCCCCATTTTTCCCGGAAATCCGACATTCAGAGGGCCATCTGGCTCAAAAAAAGCCCGCGGGAAACCCGCGGGCTGACTTGTCTGGGGACGAATCATCTGATCGCGGAAAACTGGAGCTTTTCCAGTCTTGCGGATCGGGCCTGGCGGGGGGTTCTGCATCCCCCGCCAGGGAGCCTGCTGTGGCAGCCGGTCCAGCGCGACCTGGAGCCTTTTCCGATCAGGTGGAGACACCTGATCGATAAGAAATGGCTCCACAATCAAACCCTTGAGCCATTCCTTTTCGTTCAGATCGTTTCGATCTGAACGGGAAATGCTCTAGTGGGCGCGCATCGTGGCGCTGTCGTCGTCGGCGACGGCGACCGCATCCTTGAGATGCGCCTTCTCGTCCCACTCGATCGGCTCGGGAATGCGCACCAGAGCCCGGGCCAGCACCTCGTCCATGCGCGAGACCGGCACGATCTCCAGCCGGTTCTTCACCGAGTCCGGAATGTCGGCGAGGTCCTTGGCGTTCTCTTCCGGGATCAGCACCGTCTTGATGCCGCCGCGCAGAGCCGCCAGGAGCTTCTCCTTCAGTCCGCCGATGGGCAGGACCCTGCCCCGCAGCGTGATCTCGCCGGTCATGGCCAGATCCCTGCGCACCGCGATGCCCGTCATCACCGAGACAACCGCCGTCGCCATCGCGATGCCGGCCGAGGGGCCGTCCTTCGGGGTTGCCCCCTCCGGCACGTGGACGTGGATGTCCCGCTTGTCGAACAGCGGCGGCTCGATGCCGAAATCGACGGCCCGGGAGCGGACGTAGGACGCCGCCGCGGAGATCGATTCCTTCATCACCTCGCGCAGGTTGCCGGTCACCGTCATCTTGCCCTTGCCGGGCATCATGACGCCTTCGATGGTCAGAAGCTCACCACCGACCTCCGTCCAGGCCAGCCCGGTGGCGACGCCCACGGCATCCTCAAGCTCGGCCTCGCCGTAGCGGTAGCGCGGCACGCCGAGATAATCCTCGAGAACCGCATCGGTGATCTTGACGCTGGTCTTCTCGCCGTTGGCGAGCACCAGCTCCTTGACCGCCTTGCGGGCCAGCTTCGCCAGCTCACGCTCGAGGCTGCGGACGCCCGCCTCCCGAGTGTAACGGCGAACCATCGTGCGGATGGCTTCCTCTTCGACCTCGAACTCGCCTTCCTTCAGCCCATGGTCCCGACGGGACTTGGACATCAGGTGACGCTTGGCGATCTCGATCTTCTCGTCCTCGGTGTAGCCGGCGATCCGGATGATCTCCATCCGGTCCATCAGCGGCCCGGGGATGTTGAGCGTGTTCGCCGTGGTGATGAACATCACGTCCGACAGGTCGTACTCGACCTCCAGATAGTGGTCCATGAACGACGAGTTCTGCTCAGGATCCAGCACCTCCAGCAGCGCCGACGACGGGTCGCCGCGGAAGTCCATGCCCATCTTGTCGATCTCGTCGAGCAGGAAGAGCGGGTTGGACTTCTTCGCCTTCTTCATCGACTGGATGACCTTGCCGGGCATCGAACCGATGTAGGTGCGCCGGTGGCCGCGGATCTCCGATTCGTCGCGCACGCCGCCCAGCGACATGCGCACGAACTCGCGTCCGGTCGCCTTGGCGATCGACTTGCCGAGCGACGTCTTGCCGACGCCCGGAGGGCCGACCAGGCAGAGGATCGGGCCCTTCAGCTTGTTGGCCCGGCTCTGCACGGCCAGGTACTCGATGATCCGCTCCTTGACCTTCTCCAGGCCATAGTGATCGGTCTCCAGCACCTCTTCGGCGTGCTTGAGGTCGTGCTTGACGCGCGAGCGCTGCTTCCACGGCAGGCCGACGATCCAGTCGAGGTAGTTGCGGATCACCGTCGCCTCGGCCGACATCGGGCTCATCTGCTTGAGCTTCTTCAGCTCGGCAGTGGCCTTCTCGCGGGCCTCCTTCGACAGCTTGGTCTTCTGGATGCGCTCGTCGAGCTCGGCAAGTTCGTCCTTGCCGTCCTCGCCCTCGCCCAGTTCCTTCTGGATCGCGCGCATCTGCTCGTTCAGATAGTACTCGCGCTGGGTCTTCTCCATCTGGCGCTTGACGCGCGAGCGGATCCGCTTCTCGACCTGCAGGACCGAGATCTCGCTCTCCATCACGCCGAGCACCTTCTCCAGGCGCTCGCTGACGGAGGCGATCCCCAGGATCTCCTGCTTCTCGGGGATCTTCACCGCGAGATGCGAGGCGACCGTGTCGGCCAGCTTGGCGTAGTCCTCGATCTGGGACACCGCGCCGATCACCTCGGGCGACACCTTCTTGTTCAGCTTGACGTAGTTCTCGAACTCGCTGATCACCGAGCGGGCGAGCGCCTGGGCCTCGATCTCGTCGGGGATCGTCTCCTCGATGGCCTCGGCCTCGGCCTCGAAGAAGGCCTCGTTGTCGGTGAAGCGGAGGATCTTCGCGCGCGCCGAGCCCTCGACCAGCACCTTCACGGTGCCGTCGGGAAGCTTCAGGAGCTGAAGCACCGTCGCCAGCGTGCCCACGTCGAAGATGGACTCCGGATCGGGATCGTCGTCCCCGGCTTCCTTCTGGGTGGCGAGCAGGATCTGGCTGTCCGACCGCATCACCTCTTCGAGCGCCCGGATGGATTTCTCCCGGCCCACGAAGAGCGGCACGATCATGTGCGGGAACACGACGATGTCGCGGAGCGGCAGGACCGGATAGGCCGTGTCCTCCAGGGTTCCCTGTTCCTCAATGCTGCTCATGCATCCGTCCTTTCAAGCGAGCGCCGCGCACGGAAACGGGGCAGCGGATTTCCGCCGAACCGACGCTCTGTCATCTCTGCGTTGATCGAACGCCAGGGACGGAATGTCCCGGTGAAGATCGATCTCGGAGCCGAACTCGCCATTCTTGTCGTCGATAATGCACGAGTCGGGCCACCGGATGTGCGGCTTTTGTCGGCAGGTCCCCGCCGGCTGTGGATTGAGCGGTGGACCGCCGGCCCGGAAGATACGCACCCTGACTGGCGTGCGCCTTGCCCCGCTGCCGCAAACGTTCTCAATTAGGTGGATCCGACGGCAGCAGGTTTCAAGACGCAAGCGTCTCTTGCCGAAGCCCCCTGCCCGCCCGCTTCTGCGCCGGCTCGGGCGCCCTGCGAAGCCCGGCTCCGATGGGGGATACGCGGCGGACCGGCGGTCCGGACCACGCCGCCACGAAAGCGTGATCGGCGCGTGCGCCGCAGCGGCTCCCCCGCGACGAAAAAGACCCGCCGATGGGCGGGTCTCCTGGGTCTTCTCGGGCGGGCGCGGCGTCAGGCCGACGTCAGCGACGTCTCCGCCCGGTCCGCGTAGATGTAGAGCGGCCGCGCCTTGCCCTCGACGACCTCCTGAGAGATCACCACCTCGCGCACGCCCTCGAGGCCCGGCAGCTCGTACATGGTGTCGAGGAGGATCTCCTCCATGATCGAGCGCAGGCCGCGGGCGCCGGTCTTCCGCTCGATGGCGCGCCGGGCGATCGCCGCCAGCGCGTCCTCGTGGAAGGTCAGCTCGACGCCTTCCATCTCGAACAGGCGGCCATACTGCTTGGACAGCGCGTTCTTCGGTTCGCCGAGGATCTGCACCAGCGCCGGCTCGTCCAGGTCCTCCAGCGTCGCGATCACCGGCAGGCGGCCGACGAACTCCGGGATGAGGCCGAACTTCAGCAGGTCCTCCGGCTCCACGTCGTGGAACAGCTGGCCGGTCTTGCGGTCCTCCGGCGCCATCACCTGGGCCGAGAAGCCGATCGAGGTGGTCCGGCCCCGGTCGGAGATGATCTTCTCCAGGCCCGAGAACGCGCCGCCGCAGATGAACAGGATGTTGGTCGTGTCGACCTGCAGGAACTCCTGCTGCGGGTGCTTGCGCCCGCCCTGGGGCGGCACCGAGGCGACCGTGCCTTCCATGATCTTCAGCAGCGCCTGCTGGACGCCCTCGCCCGACACGTCGCGGGTGATCGAGGGGTTGTCCGACTTGCGGCTGATCTTGTCGACCTCGTCGATGTAGACGATGCCGCGCTGCGCCCGCTCGACGTTGTAGTCGGCCGACTGCAGCAGCTTCAGGATGATGTTCTCGACGTCCTCGCCGACGTAGCCGGCCTCCGTCAGCGTCGTCGCGTCGGCCATGGTGAACGGCACGTCGAGGATGCGCGCCAGCGTCTGCGCCAGCAGCGTCTTGCCGCAGCCGGTCGGGCCGATCAGCAGGATGTTCGACTTCGACAGCTCGACGTCGTTGTTCTTCGAGGCGTGATTCAACCGCTTGTAGTGATTGTGGACGGCGACCGACAGCACCTTCTTGGCGCTCGGCTGGCCGATCACGTAGTCGTCCAGCACCTTGCGGATCTCCGACGGCGTCGGAATCCCGTCGCGGGACTTCACCAGCGAGGACTTGTTCTCCTCGCGGATGATATCCATGCACAACTCGACGCACTCGTCGCAGATGAACACGGTCGGTCCCGCGATCAGCTTGCGCACCTCATGCTGGCTCTTGCCGCAGAACGAGCAATAGAGGGTGTTCTTGCTGTCGCTGCCGCCGCTGACCTTGCTCATCCAATAACCTCTTGTATCCGCCAACCGTCGTCACCCGACGCCGGCGCTTCACCCCCTCAGCCATCGCACGGCATCGCAGGCCGAGTTCAAGTCCCGAGATTCGCGAGGGACCGCGATTGACCATGCAATCACGGT
The DNA here is from genome assembly GCF_053628695.1 of Amorphus sp. MBR-141. Taxonomy (NCBI): domain Bacteria; kingdom Pseudomonadati; phylum Pseudomonadota; class Alphaproteobacteria; order Hyphomicrobiales; family Amorphaceae; genus Amorphus; species Amorphus sp. MBR-141. The sequence continues at coordinate 154,474 of NZ_JBRJGW010000010.1, read as the reverse complement.
GCCCATCGTCAAATCAACCCGCCTGGACCTTCCAAAGTCTTAAGACGGCTGGCTGGCGCCTGCCTGTCATCCGACCCAGGCCGGTTCGCCCGTCGCCGCACCGGCGCGAAGCGGGCCCGCTACTCGAGCGCAGCGCGGCTGCTAATGACCTGATCGATCAGGCCGAATTCCAGCGCGACCTCGGGCGTCATGAAGTTGTCGCGCTCCAGTGCCTCCTCGATCTTGTCGAGGGCGCGACCGGTGTGGGTCACGTAGATTTCGTTGAGCCGGCGCTTCAGTTTCAGGATTTCCTGGGCGTGCAGCTCGATGTCGCTGGCCGTTCCGCGGAATCCGCCGGACGGCTGGTGCACCATGATACGTGCGTTCGGCAGCGAGAAACGCAAGCCCTTGCCGCCGGCGGCGAGCAGCAGCGACCCCATCGAGGCCGACTGGCCGATGCACAGCGTCGAGATCTTCGGCCGGATGAACTGCATCGTGTCGTAGATCGCCAGGCCCGAGGTCACCACGCCGCCGGGCGAGTTGATGTACAGCGAGATTTCCTTGTTCGGGTTCTCCGACTCCAGGAACAGCAGCTGGGCGCAGGCGATCGACGCCACGCTGTCCTCGATCGGACCGGTGATGAAGATGATGCGCTCCTTCAGGAGCCGCGAGAAGATGTCGTAGGCGCGCTCGCCCCGGTTGGTCTGCTCGACCACCATCGGCACGAGCGTGCTCATGTAGAAGTCAACCGGATCTTTCATTCTCAGTCCCGCTTCGAGGGAGGGAGGCGCCGGCGGCCGGCGCTTCACGTCAGTCCGGACCGCCGGTTCCGCCCGCGGGCGGGGCCGGTGGCCGCTGGTCAGTCCGGGAGCGGCGGCGTCCCGCAGGCGCCGCCGCTCCCCTCAGGTCTCAGTGGCTGTGGTCATGGCCGTGGTGATCGTGGTCATGATCGTGGTCGTGGTCGTGATCATGGCCGTCGGCATCGGCCAGGAGCTCCTCGCGGGTGACCTTCTTCTCGGTCACCGTCACCAGCTCCAGCATGTAGTCCACCACCTTGTCCTCGTAGATCGGGGCGCGCAGGCTGGCGAGCGCCTCGGGCGACTTGGAGTAGTACTCGTAGGCCTGCTGCTCCTGGCCCGGGAACTGCCGCACCCGCTCGATCAGCGCGCGCTGCACCTCCTCGTCGGTCACCTGCACCTCGGCGTTCTCGCCGATGCGCGACAAAAGCAGCCCCAGCCGGACGCGGCGGTCGGCGATCTTCTGGTAGTCCTCGCGCACCGCCTCTTCGGTGGTGTCGTCGTCCTCGAAGGAGCGGCCGTTCTGCTGGCGCTCGTTCTGCTCCTGCTGCCAGATCGCCTCGAACTCGCCGGTGACGAGCTTCTCGGGCACCTGGAACTTGTAGGCCTCGTCGAGCGCGTCCAGCAGCGCCCGCTTGGCCTTCTCGCGGCTGGCGCCGGCGAACGCCTGCTCCATCTGGCCGCGGATCGCCTCGCGCAGCTTCTCCAGCGATTCCAGCCCGAGCCGCTCGGCGAAGGCGTCGTCGACGACGGCCTCCTTGGGAGCGGCCACCTCGGTGACGGTCACGTCGAACGTGGCTGCCTTGCCGGCCAGCTGCTCCGCCGCATAGTCGTCCGGGAACGACAGCGCGACGTCCTTCTCGTCGCCGGCCTTCACGCCGACCAGCTGCTCCTCGAAGCCCGGGATGAACTGGCCGCCGCCGAGCACCAGGTCGACGTCCTCGGCCGAGCCGCCCTCGAAGGGCTCGCCGTCGATCTTGCCGACGAAGGAGAGCTTCACCCGGTCGCCGTCCTCGGCCACGCCGTCCTTCGCCTCGTAGTCGCGGGCCCGCTCGGCGAGCTTCTTCAGCTCCTCCTCGACGTCCGCGTCGGCGATCTCGGTCACCGGCTTCTCGATCTCGATCTTGTCGAAGCCGCCGAGCTCGATCTCCGGCAGGATCTCGTAGGAGACCTTGAAGGCGAGATCGGTGCCGCCGTCGACGATCTGCTCCATGGTGATGTCGCCGGCCAGGTCGACCTGCGGCTGGGTCGCCGGGCGCTCGTCGCGGTCCTGCACCGCCTGCTGCACGGTCTCGTTCAGCACCTCGCCGACGATGTCGCTCATGGCGCGCTTGCCGTACATCTTCTTGAGATGGGCGAGCGGCACCTTGCCCGGCCGGAAGCCGTTCAGCCGCACATTGTCCTTCATCTCGGTCAGATAACGGTCGAGGCGCTCGTCGAGCGTGGTGGCCGGAACGACGACTTCGAGCTCGCGCTTCAATCCGTCAGACAGCGTTTCGGTGACCTGCATACTTTTCTTCTTCGCTTCCAGTCGTGGAATTCATCGAGGTGAACGGCTTGCGACCGCGGCCGGCACGCTGCGATCCTATGCGGTGAAATAAGAGATGCCCCGGCGCGTTTGCAAGGGCGGCCCCCGAACGCTGCATGGTGCGGGCGGAGGGATTTGAACCCCCACGGCTTGCGCCACCAGGACCTAAATCCGATCTTCAGTTGGTGCGGGCGGCGGGACTCGAACCCGCAAGTTATTGAAAACGCTGGCACCTAAAGCCAGTGCGGTTACCAATTTCGCCACGCCCGCTTCAACGATGTGTCACGTTTTTCACCCCTTTTGACACACCGCTTTCCACATTTTCACGCGGCAGGCGTCACTAGATTATGCCCCTTCCGCGTCGTCCATTTCCAGGACCACATCCGCATAGTCGGAGGCGATCATCTCTTCCAAATGCTCCGGTGCCAAGTGGGCATAACGGAGCGTCGTAGCGATCGCCTTGTGCCCCATCCAAACCTGGACGCGGCGCAGATCGTGTCCCTCCTGGACGAACCACGACGCCCGTGTGTGTCGGAGGACGTGGATCGTGACACCCTCGATCTTGAGGGTTTGGCAGAGGCGATTGAAGCGACGCCGGATCGACGTGTAGTCGTAACGATAGAACGGCCCGGCTTCTCCATTCCCCTTCCGGCGCTCCAGGATCTCCTGGACACGCTTGGTGAGCGGGATGGTGCGCGGCTGATTAGCCTTCTGGAGCCAGATTGTCCACCGATTGAGCTTCGGAGTGAACCACGACCAGGGCGACTTCTGGATCTCCGAGTAGCGAGCCCCGGTGTCTACCCCGACGATGATCAGGTCGGCGAGGTCGTCGTCGCCCCAGGATCGGGCCGTCTTGACCATTCGCTGGACCTCTTCCTCGGTGAGGAAACGGACCACCTTCTCATATTCCTTGAAGAAAGGGATCTCCGGCTTGGCGTCCACGGTGCCGAGCTTCTTCGCGAAGACCATCGCCTTGGACAGGACGGCCATCTTCCGGTTCACCGTGGCGAGCGTGTTGCTGTACTCCGCTTGAAGGAACTCAACCAGCTCGTCGATCTTCTCGCTCGTCATTTCGGAGACCGGGAAGTCGTGCCGGTGAAGGCGCAGATGTGGTTGAAGTAGGCTCGCGCGTTCTCGGTCGAGGCCGGGAAGTGCACGTAGTGGTGCTTGAGCGTGTAGTCGGCCAGCTCGCGCATGGTCTGCACCTTCGCCCGTTTGACCGTACGGGCCTCCGGTAGGGGCTTGCCATACTTTACCGCATGGCGAACGCCCTCCTCCCACTTGGCAGCCTCATCATGGGTCGGGAATGTCTCCCGGTAGCGCACTCCTTTGATCATGAAGGAAGCCTGGAAGCTCCCTCCTCGGGGGTAGATAGACATGGTCACTTTTCCTCTTTGGATTTCGGTCCTTCGTCGTCTGTGTTGCCCACGAGAAGGAGAACCGAGCGGTAAACCGAGCGGCCCTTCGGGGTCAGCACGAGGAGGCGAGAACGCCGATCTTCCGGATCCACTCGCTGTTCGATCAGCTTGTAGCCCGGCCGGGTGCGGCTCCCGAGTTCTGACAGGAGGGCAGAATTTCGTGAGATTGTTGTGCGTGTGTAGCCAGTGATCGTGGTGAGGTAGTATTGAGAGCACCCCTCATACTTCGCTATCAGCAAGAATATCCAAGCTGTGTGGATATGCATCTCAGGATCCACTTTTCGAAATTCTTCCAGCAATGCAATTGCCATGTCTGTGCTTCTGGCTGGCATAGTCCGTTGCCTCCATTTCAATGGTTCCTTGCCGATCTGATCGACGGGAACTAGCGAATCACATCATGCCCAAACTTGCAACCAAATGGATACAATAACTAGTTCGGCGCAAAATCCAGCAGCTCCGCCGCCCCCTCCAACTCTCTTCCAATGTGCCTGAGGACCCTGCCCCGGCTTCTCGGGTAGACGTGCATTTCGGTGATGGCAGTCCGCCGCCGTCCGGGTCGGTTTGGATCGGGCTCTTCGCGGGTCCAATGCTTGTGGGTGCCGGACGCCATCCGATGGACCAGTTTGGCGGCCTGGACGCGGCGGTATTCCGGGTCGTCCCGGATCTGCGGATCGGCCGCGATGGCCATGTCGACGGCAAGCCACGCCGCGATCACCCGCATTGGGTCCACACAGCGCTCTCTGAGCCTCGCCCAATGGGCTTTCGCCCTGTCGGCGGGTGACAGGCCACGGAGACGGAACGCCTCCACATGCGGCCCTGCGCGGCGATAGAGCCCCTCCACGCGAGCGACTGCGTTGTCGACGAACGGGTCCTCCCGGTTCTCCGTGAGCCAGTCGAGGGCCTGCCTGCGGAACGGTTCGATCTCGGCGGCCGTAAAGCTTCCCCGGTATAGGTGTCCATGGCGGGCTTGGTGATCATCCCATCGACCCAGACACGGTCGACGGAGTTGTCACATCGGGCGCCGCGCACCCGAGCGGGATCCCTTTAAATCTCCCCTTTTTACCACCATTGCCACAGCTTCTCGCCGGTTGTGGCATTTCTCCGAAATCTGGTTGCCAATTGGCAACAAAAGGCCCGGGCACAAAAACGGCCCGGAAATCCGCAGAAATCCGGGCCGAATTGGGGATTGTTTCAGATAGGTAATTAGGTGTCAGTGGAACCTAAACCTGGCGTGTCTACCATTCCACCACGCCCGCGCGCCGTCCTTGGGAGCCAGACGAGACGCCAGTTTGTCCCGCTTCTGGCACACATTTCGCGCCTTGGCGACATCCTTTCTTCATCAAGCGGGCCCTCCCCGCCTCCGCGAACCCCGCCGGGCAGCACCGTCGTCGGCCGGGTGGGGAAGCCCACAATCAAATTTCGCGTAGGAGCGCTGTCAGGGCTTGTGTTCCCCCGGCCGGCTGCGGATGAAGGAGCCGCGCCGGCCGCCGACCGAACCGACCGCATCCCGCCCAGAACCGGACATCGCCCGAACCCCCATGCACCGATCCCTCGCGGCCCTTCTCGGTCTCGCTGCCGTTCTCGTCGCGCTGGCGCTGGTCTACCGCGGCGCCCAGGAGCCGGCCGTCACCGACTACGCCTTCGGCTGCGACCCGTTCGGCTATTCCCGCCAGGCCCAGCTGTTCCGCGACAAGGGCTACGTCGACGGGCTGGACACGCGCATGCCGGACCGGGAGGCGCCGTTCCTGATTGAGATGGCGCCCCGCGTCGGCATTTCGGCCGAGCGGCTCGCCGAGATGATGGCGCCGCACTGCCATCACTACGAGCCGAAGACCGATGCGGTGATCCTGCAGTATCCGCCGGGCACCGGCTTTCTGCTCTCGCTGCTGCCGGCCGACCGTCAGGTCGACCTCCTCTACGTGGCCTCGCTGGCGCTGCTCGTTCTCTGCTTCGGCCTCTATGCGGTTGCCTCCCTGCCCTCCTGGGGGCTTGCCGCCGGTGTCGTCGGCAGCCTCGCCGTCGCCAGCGCGGCGATCACGAATTCCGCCCTGATGGTCAGCTATTCCGCACCGGCGACCCTGGGGCTGACGGCCGTCGCCGCGCTTCTCGTCATGGCCGGATTGCCGCTCGGCCGCGCCCCGCGCTGGTGGGCGGGCGCCCTTCTGGGGCTGTTGTCGGCCCTCATGGTCTCCGTCCGCCTGCCCAACCTGTTCATTCTCGCCGGCCTCGCCGCCTTCATCGTCCTGGAGACCGAGCCCTGGAAGCGAAGCCGCCTGGCCGGGGCGGCCCGGTACATGGCCAGCGGCCTGGCGACCTTCGCCCTCGGCCTGGTGCCGATGCTTGCCGCCAACCGAATCAATGCCGGCGGCATCCTCAACACCACCTATGGCACCGCCGATTCGGCCGGGGCGCATCTCGACCTCGCGCTGATCTCCCGCAACCTGTTCTACTATTTCGTGGAGACGCCGGCCTGGCCGGTCACCCTCGCGGCGGCGGCGGCACTGGCCATGGGCGTGTTCAAGGCCCGCATGAAGCGCGAGAGCGATGCGGGCCGGCGCCTGCGCGCGGCCGTCGTCGGCGGCGGCCTGCCGTTCCTCGTGTCGGTGGCCTTTTTCGCCACCCACGAGGTCACGGCCTCCTACTATCTGGTACCGAGCGCCTTCTTCTGCCTGGCGATGTGCCTGTTCGGGGTCGTGGAGGTCTACGGTGGCCGCCCGTTCACCCGCGCCGGCGTCGCCTCGGTGACGGCGGTCGTCGTCCTCATGGCCGCCCTCCAGGTGTCGCAGCTGCCGCGGCGGCCCTATTCGTTCAGCGCACCCCAGGAAATTCTCGACAAGCAGGCGATCGTGTGGGCCGACCGCGCCGGCAGCACGCTCTATTATTATCTCGGAAAATACTCCGGCAAGATCCCGTTCGGCTGGGATTGCGAGCAGAACGCCATCGTCAACGGCGTCTCCGAGGCCGGCCGGACGCAGTATTTCATCGTCGACAGCGAGGCGATGAACCGCCTTACCACCCGCCTGCAGCACGAGGACCTGCTGGAATGGGCCGGCATCCTGGTGGCGCTCAAGCCCTACGCCGTCTACCGCATGAAGCCGGGTGGCCGGCTCGACGCCTGCTGAGCCCTCAGCCGTCGTCGGTCGCCACTAGCCGGGCAATCACTGGCCTCAGCGCAGGGGCCAGGTCTTCGGCGATCAGGCCCGGCCCCGCCGCCGTCCCCGCCGCGCCGTGCATCCAGACGCCCATCGACGCCGCCTCGAACGCCGGGACCGACTGCGCCAGCAGCCCGGTGACGATGCCGGCGAGCACGTCGCCCGACCCGGCCGTCGCCAGCCACGGCGGCGCATTGTCGGCGATCGACGCGCGGCCGTCCGGCGCCGCCACCACGGTGTCGGCCCCCTTCAGAAGCACGACGGCGCCGCTGCGCGCAGCCGCCGCCCGCACCCGGTCCAGCTTCGACGGCCCGTCGGCCCCCGCCCCGGCGGCCGCCGGCGGCACGTCCGGGAACAACCGCGCGAACTCGCCCTCGTGCGGGGTCAGCACCACGGCGCGCCCGGGCCGGGCGCGGATCGCCGCGAACAGCCGCTCCGGCGCCGCCTGGAAGCTGGTGAGCGCGTCGGCATCCAGAACCGCGGCCCGTTCGCCGTCGAGAATCGCCAGCACGGAGGCCGCCGTCGCCTCTCCGACCCCGGCGCCGGGGCCGATGGCGACCGCGTTCAGCCGGTCGTCGGCCAGGAAGTCCGTCAGCCCTTCGGCGCCGTCGACCTTGCGCACCATCACGGCGGTCAGGTGCGCAGCGTTGACGGCCAGCGCGTCGGGCGGCGAGGCCACCGTCACCAGCCCGGCGCCGGCGCGGAGCGCCGCGCCTGCCGCCAGCCGCGCCGCGCCGGTGCGGGCCATCGGGCCGGACACCACCACCGCATGGCCGCGGGCGTATTTGTGGGCGTCGCTGCCCGGCACGTGCCAGCTTTCGGCCCACAGGGCCGGGGCGTTGCGGAAGGCCGCCGGCGCGATCGCCTCCAGCGCTTCGGCGGGAATGCCTATGTCGGCGACGCCGACGTCGCCGCAGTGGCTGCGTCCCGGCAGCAGCAGGTGGCCGGGCTTCAGCCGAAAGAACGTCACCGTCGCGTCCGCCTCGACCGCCGTGCCGAGCACCCGCCCGGACAGCCCGGAGACGCCGCTCGGCAGGTCGACGGCGACCACGTCGGCGCCGGACCGGTTGATCGCCGCCACCAGTTCGGCGGCAACCCCGTCGATCGGCCGCGCCAGCCCGGCCCCGAACAGCGCGTCGACCACCACGTCGGCCGCGACCGCCGCCGGGTCGGCCGCCTCCACCTCGCCGGCCCAGGCGGCAACCGCGCCGGCGGCGTCGCCGGCCAGTCTTTCGCGCGCGCCGAGCAGCATCAGCCGCACCCGGTAGCCCAGCCGCGCCAGCACCGTCGCCGCGACGAAGCCGTCGCCGCCATTGTTGCCCGGCCCCGCCGCCACCAGCACCCGCGCGCCCGGCCGATGGCGGGCCATGACCGCCTCGGCCACGGCCCGCCCGGCACGATCCATCAGCACCGGTCCGGGGATTCCGGCGTCGACCGCGAAGGCATCCGCGCGCGCCATCTCGGCTGGGGTCAGAAGCTCGATCACGGGCGTCTCCAATGCTGTCTGCGGGCCCAGTCTACACGGGGCAAGATGGGCGCAATCTGCGTATTTTGCGTGCATACTGCCTGCTAATTAGGCATCCTCGAGAGATCCGCGTCTGCCACTCTGGACGGGACTTGCGCGGCGTGCGAACAAACGGAATGTCAGCGCAGGCGCGGTGATTGGTCCACTCGAACCAATCTGGCTTCGAGCGGTTTTGACGGTTTGACCCCAGTGTCTGCCAACCCAGGCGGCGGGCGACGATCCACATGGCACGGGCTGTGCTTTAGCCACCGTGGATCGGCCGTGCCGGTTTGTTTTGGAGCCACGGAAAGGGAGGCGATGAAGAAGATCGAGGCGATCATCAAGCCCTTCAAGCTCGATGAAGTGAAGGAGGCTCTCCAGGAAGTTGGCCTGCAGGGAATCACGGTGACGGAGGCCAAGGGCTTCGGCCGCCAGAAGGGTCACACCGAGCTGTATCGGGGGGCGGAGTACGTGGTCGACTTTCTTCCCAAGGTGAAGGTCGAGATCGTGCTGACCGACGAGCTGGTCGACAAGGCTGTCGACGCCATCCGCAACGCCGCTCAGACCGGCCGGATCGGCGACGGCAAGATCTTCGTCTCGAACGTCGAGGATGCCATCCGCATCCGCACCGGCGAGACCGGTATCGACGCGATCTGATGCCGCCCGTCCCTGCTGCGGACGCCCGTTCGCACACTTTGTTTATCCGGGTTTGAACCCACAGAATCTAAGGAAGCTTTTCATGAGCACAGCCCAGGACGTTCTGCAGTCGATCAAGGACAAGGACGTTAAATTCCTCGACCTGCGTTTCACCGATCCGCGCGGCAAGATGCAGCACGTGACGATGGACGTCAGCATCGTCGATGAGGATCTGTTCGCCGACGGCACGATGTTCGACGGCTCCTCGATCGCCGGCTGGAAGGCCATCAACGAGTCCGACATGATCCTCATGCCGGATCCGGAAACCGCCCACATCGACCCGTTCTTCGCCCAGACCACGATGGCGGTGTTCTGCGACATCCTCGAGCCGTCGACCGGCGAGGGCTACAACCGCGACCCGCGCTCCACGGCGAAGAAGGCGGAAGCCTACGTGAAGTCCGGCGGCTTCGGCGACACCATCACGATGGGCCCGGAAGCCGAGTTCTTCGTGTTCGACGACGTGCGCTTCTCCACCGACCCGTACGACACCGGCTTCGCGCTCGATTCCATCGAGCTGCCGTCGAACATGGGCACGGAATACGAGACCGGTAACCTCGGCCACCGGCCGCGCACCAAGGGCGGCTACTTCCCGGTGCCGCCGATCGACTCCGCCCAGGACATGCGCTCCGAGATGCTTTCGGTGATGGCCGAGATGGGCGTCGGCGTCGAGAAGCACCACCACGAGGTGGCCGCTGCCCAGCACGAGCTTGGCCTCAAGTTCGACACGCTGACGCTGATCGCCGACCACATGCAGATCTACAAGTACGTGGTGCACCAGGTCGCCAACGCCTACGGCAAGTCGGCGACGTTCATGCCGAAGCCGGTGTACGGCGACAACGGCACCGGCATGCACGTGCACCAGTCGATCTGGAAGGACGGCAAGCCGATGTTCGCCGGCGACCTCTACGCCGACCTCTCGGAGAGCTGCCTGTTCTACATCGGCGGCATCCTGAAGCACGCCAAGGCGCTGAACGCCTTCACCAACCCGTCGACGAACTCCTACAAGCGTCTCGTCCCGGGCTACGAGGCGCCGGTGCTGCTCGCCTATTCGGCGCGCAACCGTTCGGCCTCCTGCCGCATCCCGATCTCGTCCTCGCCGAAGGGCAAGCGCCTCGAGGTCCGCTTCCCGGATCCGTCCGCCAACCCGTACCTCGCCTACGCGGCGATGTGCATGGCCGGTCTCGACGGCATCAAGAACAAGATCCACCCGGGCGACCCGATGGACAAGGATCTCTACGACCTGCCGCCGGAAGAGCTGAAGGAAATCCCGACCGTCTGCGGCTCGCTGCGCGAAGCGCTCGAGGCCGTCGATGCCGACCGCGACTTCCTGAAGGCCGGCGGCGTGTTCGACGACGATCAGATCGATGCCTACATCGAGCTGAAGATGGACGAGAACCTGCGCTACGAAATGATGCCGCATCCGGTCGAGTTCGACATGTACTACTCGGTCTGATCGGCGCGCCCGGAGGGTCCGCCCTCCGGCCACGCGGGTCTGCCTGCGAAACCCCGGCCCTCTCGGCCGGGGTTTTTCGTTGCAGAGGGCGGGCGGGTCCGCGCCCGCAGCCCTTGCCATCGGATCCGTCCGGACGGACAAGGGAGCTGCTGCGGCCGTCTCATGCAGGGCGCGCCTCCCTGGGCGGCGCGCACGGCGCCCGCAGGCCCTCATCGAGGCGTTTCCGAACGGCGAACCGGCCTCTCCCCGCTTCGCCCGGAACCACGCCGGACCGGACATCCCCGCCCGCATGTTCCTCGACCAGACGACCCTCTTCATCCTGCTGGCGGCGCTGGTGATCGACGCGGCCGTCGGCGAACCGGCGTGGCTGTGGCGCCGCTTCCCGCATCCGGTGGTGGTCATCGGCCGGATCATCGACTGGCTCGACCGCGCCCTCAACGACCCACGGCTCGCCGAGGCCAGTCGCCGCCGGCGGGGCATCATCGCGATCGCGGCCCTGGTGATGGGCGCCCTCATCACCGGCAGCCTCGTGCAGGGCGCCCTGGCGCTGCTGCCGTTCGGCTGGCTGCTGACGGCGGCCGTCGCCTCGGTGCTGATCGCTCAGCGCAGCCTCTACGAGCACGTGGTGCCGGTGCGCGACGCGCTTGCCGCCGGAGACCTTGCCCGGGCCCGCAAGGCCGTCTCGATGATCGTCGGCCGCGACCCGGCGCGTCTCGACGCCCCGGGGATCGCCCGCGCGGCGATCGAATCGACGGCCGAGAACGCCTCCGACGGCGTCGTCGCGCCGGCCTTCTGGTTCGCGGTTCTCGGGCTGCCGGGGCTCCTCGCCTACAAGGTCATCAACACGGCCGATTCGATGATCGGCCACCGCTCCCCCCGCCACCTGGCCTTCGGCTGGGCCGCCGCCCGGCTCGACGACCTGGTCAACCTCGTCCCCGCCCGGCTGAGCGGCGTCCTGTTCGCGCTCGCGGCGCCGGTGGTCGGCGGGCGGATCGGCACCGCCTTCGCGGTGATGCGCCGGGACGCCGGCCTGCACCGTTCGCCGAACGCCGGCTGGCCCGAGGCGGCCGCGGCGGGGGCCCTCGGCATCGCCCTTGCCGGCCCCCGCGTCTACGCCAGCGGCCCTGTCGACGATCCGTTCCTCAACCCGGAAGGCCGGCGCGATCCGGGTGCGCACGACGTGGCGCGCGCACTGCGCCTGTTCGTGGCGAAATGCGCACTTTTGGCCGCGTTTTGCGCAGTTCTGTCCCTCATCGCGTAACGCCGTGCGCAATCGCCAGAATCGCCTCGATATCGAGGCAGTTTTCCAGGTGGGCCGCCAATTCGTCGAGGGTGCGCTCCACCGCCGCGTCGTACGCGAGGTCACTGTGCGCACCGTGCGCACGCAGGAAGGCCGCGCGGAAATCGTCGTGCGCAAAGAGCCCGTGCACATAGGTCCCGAAGACTCTTCCGTCACCTGACACGGCGCCCTCGGCAGCCCCTTCGATCTGCAGGAACGGCCTGCCCCGGTCCGGCCCCGTGGTGCGCCCCATGTGGATCTCGTAGCCGGCGACGGCGGTCCCTGTCTCCGGGTGAGAGCCGGTCACCAGGCGGGTGGCCTTGTCGCCGGCGAGCACAGTGTCGACGTCGAGCAGCCCGAGCCCCTCGACCGTCCCGGGCGGGCCCTCGATGCCGTCGGGATCGGCGATCGTCCGCCCCAGCATCTGGTAGCCGCCGCACAACCCGACCACCCGCCCGCCGCGGCGGACGTGGGCGCGGATGTCGATCTCCCAGCCAGACGCGCGCAGCGCCGAGAGATCGGCGATCGTCGACTTCGACCCGGTCAGGATGACGAGATCGGCGTTCCCCGGCAGCGCCTCGCCGGGCTGAAGCAACTGAACCGAGACGCCCGGCTCCTGGGCCAGCGGATCGAGATCGTCGAAGTTGGCGATGCGCGGCAGGCGCGGCACGACGACCTTCAGCGCGGCCTGCGGGTGTGCGCGGCCGTCGAGGTCCAGCGCGTCCTCGGCCGGCAGCGCCGCGGCGCCCGGGAAGTACGGCACGACCCCGAGCGGGGCCCAGGCGGTGCGCCGCGCAATCTCGGTCATGCCGCCGTCGAACAGTGAAACATCTCCCCGGAACTTGTTGACGATGAAGCCTTTTATCCGCACGCGCTCGGGGTCCGGGAGCACCATGTGGGTGCCCACGAGGTTGGCGATGACGCCGCCGCGATCGATGTCGGCCACCACCACGACCGGGATGTCGGCGGCTTCGGCGAAGCCCATGTTGGCGATGTCACCGGCCCTGAGATTGATCTCGGCCGGGCTGCCCGCGCCCTCCACGATCACCAGATCGGAGCCTGTGGCAATGCGTTCGAAACTCTCCAGCACCCTCGGCAGCAGCGTCGAGCGGAGCGCCTGATACTCCCGGGCACGGGCCGTGGTCAGCCGGCGTCCCTGGACGATCACCTGGGCGCCGATGTCGGTTTCCGGCTTGAGCAGGACGGGGTTGAAATCGACGCACGGGTCGACCCGGCACGCCCGCGCCTGGAGCGCCTGGGCGCGACCGATCTCGCCGCCGTCGGCGGTCGCGGCGGCGTTGTTGGACATGTTCTGCGGCTTGAACGGGCGAACTGCGAGGCCCCGGTTGGCGAACAGCCGGCAGAGGCCGGCCACCACCAGCGACTTGCCCACGTTGGAGCCGGTTCCCTGGATCATGATCGCCCCGGCGGGGCGCGTCGTCCCGGCCTCCCTCGCACTGCCCGTCACACCGCTCTGCCCTCTTCCATCGCCCCGCCCACGACCGATCGTTCGCAAATCTCAATACGACGAAAGGAACTTTTCAGCGGCTGCGTCATTTTCCCGGTTCGTGATGCGGCATCGCCCGACTGGTCGGACGCACCGAACAAGAGCAGTCCCATTTCGAAGGAGTGACGCGTGAAAGCCCTGATGATCATCGCAGTTCTGGCCGTGAGCCTTGCCGGCTGCAACTCCTATTCGACGCGCGATCGCGCCCTCGGCGGCGCCGCTCTCGGCGCAGGCACGGGTGCGGCGGTCGGCGCTGTTGCCGGTGGCAGCACGGGTGCCGCGCTTGGTGGCGCCGCGATCGGCGCGGGCGCCGGTGCCCTTGCCGGTGTGGCCACGGCGCCGAAAGCCTGCCGTGACGCCTACGGCCGCGCGGTCACCTGCCCGTAAGGTCACCGCTTCCGCTGATACCCCAGAACCGGTCGCCGGACTTCGGCGACCGGTTTTTTTGTGCGTGCAGGCGCCTGCCCGGCCGCCTCGCGCGCCCGTTTTCCACCGGTTTCCAACAAAAGTTCTTGCCCGGCTATCCAAATCCGCGGTCAATCGCGTGCTCAATCCGCACCGGCGTGGCGGGATCCGATCCGCCAGGCGCACGCGATCAAATCCGGAGCCATGCCTTGGCGGTCAGTCGTTTCAGCTGATCGAAAAAGGGCCGGACCAAGAACAGGAAACCTGCCCGTGAAAATCGCGATTCTCGTTGCCACGCTGGCGCTTGCCCTCGCCTCCTGCAATTCGTCCTCGACCACCGACCGTGCCCTCGTGGGCGGCGCGCTCGGTGCCGGCACGGGTGCGATCATCGGCGGCGTGGCCGGCGGCAGCGCCGGCGCGGCGCTGGCGGGCGGTGTGATCGGCGGCGCTGCCGGCGCCATCGTCGGCGGCGCTACCACGCCGAAGAACTGCCGCGACCGCTACGGCAACGCGGTCCGCTGCCCGTAGGCACCGCGACCCTGAAGCACCGGCCGTTCCGATGGTATCGGAGCGGCGCTCCAGCTTCCTGTTCGAGAATCGGATCTTTCCCGAAATCGGTTCCCGCTTCGGGGCCGATGCTCAGAACTCGATGCCCTGCTGGGGCTTCACGCCAGAGCGGAACGGGTGCTTGATCATCGTCATGTCGGTGACGAGATCGGCCGCCTCGATCAGCTCGTCCTTGGCGTTGCGGCCGGTGACGATGACGTGGACGTCCTCGGGCCGCTCCTTGCTCAGGAACTCAACGACCTCCTCGATGGGCAGGTAGTCGTAGCGCAGCACGATGTTGAGCTCGTCGAGGAGCACCATCCGGTACTCGCCCGAGGTGATCATCTCCTTGGCCGCCTCCCAGGCGGCTCGGGCGGCCTGGATGTCGCGCTGACGGTCCTGGGTCTCCCAGGTGAACCCCTCGCCCATCCGCTTCACCGTGACCAGCTCCGGGAAGCGGTCGAGGGCAGCGCGCTCGCCGGTCTCGATCCGGCCCTTGATGAACTGGACGACGCCGACCCGAAAGCCGTGGCCGAGCGCCCGGAACACCATGCCGAAGCCGGCCGTCGACTTGCCCTTGCCCTTGCCCGTGTTGACGATCAGAAGCCCCTTCTCGATCGTCTTGGTGGCCAGGATCTTGTCGCGCGCCGCCTTCTTCTTGCGCATCTTGTCGGCATGGCGGGCGTCGAGTTCCTCGTCGCTCAGACCTTCCTTCACGTCACGTTCTCCCTGACAGCCTGTGCGGACCGGTGGGGCGCTGCCCAGCCGGCCAGCCGATCGTAGGCGCTGTTTGCCCGCGGCGACCAGAGGCCGCGGTCGATCGCTTCCCTGAGGCGCGCCGCCATTTCGGCGAGCGCGTGCGGATTCTTCTCCTCGACGAACGCCCGGACGGCATCGTCGTCGAGGTAGGCATCGAACAGCTGGTCGAAATGATGGTCCGAGACGGCGTTGGTCGTCGCCGCGAAGGCGAACAGATAGTCGACGGTCGCCGCCATCTCGAACGCCCCCTTGTAACCGTGGCGCATCATGCCCGCGATCCACTTCGGGTTGGCGGCCCGGCCGCGGACGACCCGGCCGATTTCCTCCGACAGCGTCCGCGCCACCGGCCGCTCGGGCCGGCTGGTGTCGACGTGAAGGCTGACGGGCGCCTCTCCAGAGAGCGCCTCCACCGCCGCCGCCATGCCGCCCTCGAACTGGTAGTAGTCGTCGGAATCCAGCAGGTCGTGCTCGCGGTTGTCCTGGGCCTGGAGCACCGCATCGGTGCGGCCGAGCTGGGCTTCGAGGCGGTCGCGGGCGCCCGCGCCCTCGACGCCTGCGCCATAGGCGTAGCCGCCCCACGAGAGGAACACGTCGGCGAGTTCGCCGCGGGTCTCCCACAGGCCGCTGTCGATGGGCGCCTGCAGGCCGGCGCCGTAGGCCCCAGGCATGGATCCGAACACCCGATAACCCGCTTCGCGCGCCGCCTCGGCGGTGCTCCGCCCCTCGGCCGCCAGCGCCGCCGCATCGGCCCGCATGCGCTCTGCCGTCGGGTTCTGGTCGGCCGGCTCGTCGAGCGCGCCGATGGCCCGCACCGCCTGGTCGAACAGCGCGATCTGGTTCGGAAACGCATCCCGGAAGAAGCCGGAGATCCTGAGGGTCACGTCAACGCGCGGCCGCTTGAGGGTCGACAGCGGCAGGATCTCGAACCCGGTGACGCGGCCCGACGCGCCCTCCCAGGTGGGCTTGGCGCCGATCAGCGCCAGCGCCTGGGCGATGTCGTCACCGCCGGTGCGCATGTTCGCCGTGCCCCAGCAGGTGAACGCAATGGCGCGGGGCCAGTCGCCCTCCTCCATCACGTAGCGCTCGACCACCCGCTCGGCCGCCTTGGCGCCGATGCGCCACGCCGCCTCGGTCGGCACCGCGCGCACGTCGACGGAGAAGAAGTTGCGCCCCGTGGGCAGCACGTCGATCCGGCCACGCGTCGGGGCCCCCGAAGGTCCCGGCGCCACGAAGCGGCCATCCAACGCCCGGAGCACGGCGGCGATCTCGTCGGCGCCGGAGCGGTCCAGCGCCGGCGCGACGCGGGCCGAGAGCGCATCCAGCACGGCCCGGGTGGCGGGCCAGCCGGGCTCCGGTGCCATCTCACCGGCAATCAGGGCCGCCGACAGCAGCTCGATCCGCTCGATGGTATCCCCGGCCGTCCGCCACAGCGCCTCGGAGACATCGGCGAGGGCCTGCGGACGCCCACGCTCCCACGGCTCGGCCATGGCCGCTTCCAGCGGGTCGAAGCCATCGAGGCAGAGATCCGCCGCGAGGGCGCGCGACAGTGAGGCGGCCTCGGCGCCGTCGCCGCGCGGGATGCGGGCGATGGCGGCCAGCGTGTCGGTGCGCAGCCGGCCCGTCGGCGACTGCCCCAGAATGTGGAGCCCGTCGCGGATCTGCAGCTCCTTCAGGTCGCAGATATGGGCATCGAGCGCGACCAGGGCGGCTTCCGGATCGGCGGCGAAGTCGACGCCGATGTCGCGGTCGAAGCCGCGCGCAATGGCGAGGTCGACGATCTCCCGGCGCAGCACCGCGGCCCGGCGCGGGTCGACGGCGTCGGCGAGCGAGAACTCGTCGAGGAGGTTTTCCAGCGTCTCCGCCGCGCCATGGCTTTCGGCCCGGGTCATGGCGGGTGTCAGGTGATCGACGATGACCGAGGCGGTCCGCCGCTTCGCCTGGCTGCCTTCGCCCGGATCGTTGACGATGAACGGGTAGACAGTCGGCAGCGGGCCGAGCGCCACTTCCGGAAAGCACGACGCCGACAACGCCAGCGCCTTGCCCGGCAGCCATTCCAGGTTGCCGTGCTTGCCGACCTCGACGACGGCGTCTGCGGCGAATGCCGCGCGCAGCCAGCAATGGAAGGCGAGATAGGCGTGGGTCGGCGGCAGGTCGGGGTCGTGGTAGGTCGCCTTGGGGTCGCGGTCGTAGCCGCGCGCCGGCTGGATCGCCACCACGACGTTGCCGAGGACGTGTACGGCGAGGCGGAATGCACCATCGATCAGCGACGGATCGGCATCAGGCTCGCCCCATTTCGCGACGATCTTTTCCCGAGCATCATCAGGCAGTTGCGAAAAGAAGCTGAGATATTCTTCCAGGCCAAGCGTGACTCCGCCGGCGCGATCGCCCGAGCCCGGCGCGTTGGTCGGCCCGGCGGTCAGCCGGTCCATCAGCGCGTCGCTGGTCGCTGGCGCCCCCTCGACCCGGTAGCCGGCGGCAGCCATCGCATCGAGAAGCGCGACGGTGGAAGCTGGCGTGTCGAGACCGACGCCGTTGGCCAGCCGACCGTCCCGGGTCGGGTAGTTGGCGAGCACCAGGGCGATCCGGCGCTCCGCCACCGGGGTGCGGCGCAGCCGGGCCCAGCGCGCGGCGAGTTCGGCGACGAAATCGACGCGGTCGGGCACCGGGACGGGGCGCACCGGCCGCCACTCGGTGCGCGGGTCGACGGGCGCCTCCTCCTTGAAGGAGATCGCGCGCGTGAGGATGCGGCCATCGATCTCGGTCGTCACCACGTTCATGGCGAGGTCGCGGATGCCGAGGCCGCGGGCGCTTTCCACCCAGCCATCGCGCGACGAGCCGGCCTGGACGACCTGCAGGACCGGCGCGCCGGTGCGATCGAGCGCCGTGCCGGCGTAGGCGTCGCCGATGCCGGCGGCGGAGAAGACGGTCGACGTGAGCACCACGGCGGGATCGGTGGCGGTCAGTGCGGCGGCCACCACCTCGGCCGGGGCGCCGTCGCGCAGGCTGGAGGCGAACATCGGCAGCGGGTTGAGGCCGCGCGCGGCAAGCGCCTCCACCAGCGCGTCGGATGGCGCGGTGGCGCCGTCCTGGAGGTGGGCCCGGTAGAAGACCAGCGCCGCGACGGGAGCGTCCGGATCGGCCCAGTGAGCACGCACCCGGTCGAACCCGACGGCGCCCTCGCCCGGCCAGTAGCAGCCGGCGAGCGGGATCGGCTGCGGCTCCGGCGGACGCTCGGCCCTGCCGAGCAGATGGGCGGAGAAGCGCAGCGCGTGGACGCGGTTGCGCGCCCCGCCCTCCACGCAGTAGCGCCAGAAGGTGCGCGCATCGTCCTCGCCGACGGTGCCGAGCTTCGCCAGCGCCTCCGACCAGCGCGCCTCGCCGGGCACGATCGCCAGTCGCACGTCGCTCTGGCGGGCGAGCGTCTCCAGGGCATCGACGCCGTGGGGCCAGTAGGCCGTGCCGCCGAGCAGCCGCACGATGACCAGCCTGGCGTGCCGGAAGGTCTTCTCCAACGCCAGGTCCACCGACAGCGGATGGGCGAGCGTGACCAGGCTCGCCAGCCGCAGGCTCGGAAAGTCGTCGGGCAGCGCCTCGGCGGCCTCGGCGAAGGCCGAAAGCTCGGAATCGGCGGCCGACAGGATGACGATCTCGGCCGGGCTCAGGTCGAGGTCGACCGCCTCGTCGGCGCTTTCGATGGCGGTGGAGCGCGCGGCGAGAAGATGCATCAGGCCGACGCGGGCGCCATCAGCCCCTCGAGCGCGCTGCGGTCCATGTCGTGGGCGCCGATCACCACGACCCCGCCGGCCGCCTCGCCCGGACGCCCGAACCAGGTTTCGATGCGCGGGCCGACCGCCTGGACGACCAGGGGTGCAGGTCGACCCGCAATGGCGAGGCGTCCCTTCACCCGCAGCACGTCGTCGCGGCCGACGATGGTCTCCACCCAGGCGCGGGCGCCGTCGACGTCGGCGAAGGGGGCCGGCAGGACGACGAAGGAATCGAAATCGTCATGCTCGTGGTCATGGTCCACCCCGTGATGACCGGCGCGGGCGGCGACATCCTCCTCCGCGGCCGCGACGATGCCGAACAGCACGTCGACCGGCACCTCGCCGGCACGGCCCTCGACGGTCTGCACGCCGGCCCGGATGCGGCCGGCGATCTGGTCGCGCACGCCGGCAAGCGCCGCCGCGTCGACGAGATCGGTCTTGGTGAGCACGACGAGATCGGCGCAGGTGAGCTGGTCCTCGAACAGCTCCTCGATGGGGCTTTCGTGATCGAGCGCCGGATCGGCCTTGCGGCGCGCCTCGACGGCGGCGAGATCGGCGGCAAGCCGGCCCTCCGACAGGGCGTGGGCGTCGACCAGCGTGACGACGCCGTCGACGGTGACGCGGGTCTTGACGGTCGGCCAGGCGAACGCGCCGACCAGCGGCTGCGGCAGCGCCAGGCCCGAGGTCTCGATGACGATGTGGTCCGGCGGCACCGCCCGGTCGAGCAGCGCCTCGATGGTGGGCAGGAAGTCGTCGGCGACGGTGCAGCAGATGCAGCCGTTGGTGAGCTCGATGACGTCCTCGTCGGCGCAGTCGGGATCGACGCATTCGGCGACCAGCCCGCCGTCGAAGCCGAGGTCGCCGAACTCGTTGACGATGACGGCGATGCGCTTGCCGTCGGCGCGCTCCAGCAGGCGCCGGATCAGGGTCGTCTTGCCCGCCCCGAGGAAGCCGGTGACGATGGTGGCGGGGATGCGGGGTGCAAGGGTCAAAGCACGATCTCCGGGGATGGGGATTTGGGAAGGATGAGCGCGCGGCCGGCGACCATCAGGACCACGTGGTCCATGGCGGCAGCCAGGCGCTGGTTCATGCGGCCGTGATGGTCGCGGAAGCTGCGGGCGAGCGCGTTCTCCGGCACGATGCCGTGGCCGACCTCGTTGGTGACGACCACCACCGGACCGGGCAGCCCGGCGATCGCTCCGGCGAGGTCGGCGACGGATGCGTCGGGATCGCGGCCGGCCTCCAGGAGGTTCGCCAGCCACAGGGTGGCGCAGTCGACGAGGATCGCGGTGTCGGGCCGGGAGGCGTCGCGGAGCGCCGCCGCCAGCTCCAGCGGCGCGTCGACGGTGCGCCAGCGGTCGCCGCGCCGGGCGACGTGACGGGCGATGCGGTCGGCCATTTCGCCGTCGCGGGGGGCACCGGCGGTGGCGAGGTAGACCTGGGTGCGGCCGGAGGCCTCGACCAGGGATTCGGCATAGGAACTCTTGCCGGAGCGCGCGCCGCCCAGCACCAGCACGGTCGCAGCCGCGCTCATCGGCGCCTCGCGCGATGCGTCCGCAGCCGCCCTGCAACGGGGGCGTCCAGCGAAGCCGGGGCACGACGCGCCAGCGGGGCACGGCGGACAAAATTGACACGGAAAACGGGGCCGGACAGCGCCGGATCAGACATAGCGAGCCTCCATGAGCCGTCCACCCGACGGCCCGGGATGAAGTCGTGCGCGCTCGGCCGGTCTCCTGGCTCGCGGGTCACGACCCCTCCTCCGCCTTCCCGGTTTCCCAGTGGCTGGCGGTCGGGACCGCCGGGGAGAAAGGGCTCGCCGCTTACAGTTGCGGGGGCAGCTGCGGCCTCGCGCGCCCGACAGGCGCCGCTCACCGCATTCCCGAAGAGCCGACGGACAGGCCGTCCGCTCACCGAAGCACCCGCCGACCATGCAAGAAATGAGGCGGCCATGCAATCGGGGTGCGCCGATCGGCCGGGCCCGCACCATCGGTCGGTGCCGGCGATTTCGAGGCATCCGGCGCGCCCCCGACCGGACGGACCAGGCCCTCCGCCTCAGGCGGGCGGGCCGGCGCGGTCGTCTGCGGGCCCGGGGCGCGCCTTGCCGGCGAGCGGCCCCTTGCGCCCCCACCAGACCTCGCTGCGACGCCGCAGCCGCCGCATGGCGGGGCTGTCGACGGACAGCACGATGACGCCGAGCGGCAGCATCCAGAAGCCGAGAATCGGCAGGAACCCCAGCACGCCGCCGAGAATCAGCGCCACGCCGGCGCCCATCCGCACCGGCCGCGAGCGCGGCAGGGGGAGGCGTCTGCGCCCGAGCCTGACATGCGTCATCGACGTTCCATCCTCACCAGACCCCGGCATGCGCGTCCGTGCCGCGCGCCGGCCCAACCGGCGGCAAACCGGCCGTTCGACCCGCCGCCACGGCCTTGCATCCACAGCCAGCGCGCCAACATAGAGATGGGCGGGCTTGGCAACGCCGGGAAGGCTTGATATAGCGAGCCTCCGAAAGAAAGACGTGGCCCTGTTCCTCGGTAGCTCAGTGGTAGAGCAATCGGCTGTTAACCGATCGGTCGCTGGTTCGAATCCGGCCCGGGGAGCCACTTCTTCCAATTTCCCATTTAAAATCAATGCCCTGCAAGGAGTGCGGCCCGGACGGGTTCACACCCTTTCAAACGTGCGGCCCGATGCGGCCGTCTCCGCCGAGCCGTCTTGCGGGTGGTCATGCTCCGCTTCGAGCCGGTTGAAGGCCGACTGCGCCAGGACCCGCTGACGCGCCGATCGCGTGTATCGATCGATCTCCTTCGTCGTCGTGTGACCGGTCACCGCCATGATCTCGCGGTCCGGGCAGCCCAGCGCCGCAAGCCGCGCCGCCGCCTTTCGCAGGCCATGAGCGCGCCCGGGCACCCCCGCCTCCTCGCAGCGCCTTCAGGGCCGCGCTCACCTGCGACAAGACCCTGATGCGCTTCACCGGCGCTGACGGTGCAGACGGACATTGCGGGATGCAGAACCGCTCGCTGCCGAACGCACGTGTCCTCGACTGGCTCGACGAGACGTTCGACGCCAACGGCTGTTTGCCATTCGGCGGATGGGGACCTGCGAGACTGGTCGGGGCGTTTCTGCGCGTCAGATAATGGCCTGCCGGACTTTCGCGGAGACCCACTCCGAGACGACGACGGTCAGGAGGATCAAGGCGAAAATGACGGTCACCTGGTTCCACGCGAGCATGTTGAGCGAGGACTGGAGCTTCAGACCCAGCCCTCCCGCCCCGACCAGGCCGAGGACGGTGGCCTCGCGAATGTTGATGTCCCAGCGGAAGACGGTAATGCCGGCGAAGGCGGGCAGGATCTGCGGGACGATCGCGTAGTCCATCACCTGGATGCGTGATGCGCCCGTCGCCTCGACCGCCTCGACCTGGGAAGCATCGATCTCCTCAATCGCTTCGTAGAGGAGCTTCCCGATGAAGCCGAGCGAGCGGAGCATGATCGCCATGATTCCGGCGACCTGCCCCGGCCCGATGATGGCGACGAGCAGCAGCCCCCAGATGATCGAGTTGATCGAGCGGGAGGAGACAATGATGAGAAGCGCGACGGGTCGCACCAGCGTGGCGCTGGGCGTCGTGTTGCGGGCCGCCAGGAACGCCAGCGGCACCGCGAACACGACCGCCAGCAGCGTGCCGAGCGTGGCAATGTTGATCGTCTCCCAGAGCGGCCACCAGAGTTCCTGGACATAGCCGAAGCGCGGGTCGGCCATCCGCGACAGGAGGTCGGCCGCCTGGCGCGGCGCGTCCCAGACGAAGGCCCAGATCGTGTGCTCCGTCATCACCTGCCAGCAGAAGACGAAGAGTGCCACGAGGACGAGCCATCCCGTCCACAGGATGAGCTGCTGGGTCGATGTCCGCCGATGCCATTCCCGGCCGGCAGGGGGGGTAGCCAACGACATCACTGGACCCACTTGCGTACGTGGCTGGACGCGTATTCGGCGAGCATCACGACGAGGATGATCAGAATCATGATGGCTGCGGCGGTGTCGTAGGCGTAGCGTTCCATCGAGGTGTTGAGCGTCGCACCGATGCCGCCCGCGCCGACGATTCCGATCACGGCGGATTCCCGGAAATTGATGTCGAGGCGATAGAGCGACAGGCCGATAAGCCGCGGCATGACCTGCGGCTGGATCGCATAGTTGATCAGCTGGAACCAGCTCGCGCCGGTCGCCCGCACGGCCTCGGCCTGCGCCTCGTCGATGTCCTCGATATCCTCGGCGAGAAGCTTCGCCAGGAAACCGATCGTAGCGAAGCTGAGCGTGAGAAAGCCGGCGAAAGGACCAAAGCCGAACATCGCGACGAAGATGATTGCGACGATGATCTCCTGGAAGGCGCGGGAGACGGCAATGATGCCGCGGCAGATGTAGTACACGGGAAGCGGCGACAGGTTGCGCGCCGCACCAATGCCGATCGGGATCGAGATCAAAACGCCGACCACGGTGGAGGTGACGGTCATCGTCAGGCTCTCCTCGAAGCCCTGGACGATATCCCCCCACCGCCGGGTGAAGTCCGGCGTCAGGAAGCCCTGGATGAAGCGCCAGCCCCGTTCCGTGCCTTCGTAGATGCGCTGCCAGTTGACCTCGAGCGAACCTACACCGAGTGCCAGGTACAGGAGCAGTCCGCCATAGACGATGATGCGCCAGTGGCGAGCTTGTATGAGAAGGGGCGGGCGTCGCCAGCGGCGCCCGGCCATCGGCGCGGCGGGGGCGCTCACGCCAGGCCCGCCATGCGTTCCTCTGCCTTTTCTTCCGGTGCGGTGTCCAGAACGCGATCGAGCGCGTCTTCCTTCGCGTCCTCTTCGGCCTGCCGCTGCATGGCGGTCCAGTCTTCGTCGCCGTAGATTGACGTCAGTGCCGCGTTGTCGAGTTCGGCGGGCGGTCCGTCGAACACCACTTCACCGGCGCGCAACCCGACAATGCGTTGCGCGAACTGGCGCGCGAGGACGACGTCGTGGATGTTGATGACGGCGGGAAGATTCCGCTCCTCGCAAATCTCGCAGATGAGCCGCATGATCTGTCGGGAGGTCTTGGGATCGAGGCTGGCTGTCGGTTCGTCGACGAGAAGGATCTCGGGATCCTGCTCCAGGGCGCGTGCGATACCGACCCGCTGGCGCTGCCCGCCGGAGAGAGCATCGGCGCGCTTGTCGACATGATCGCCCAGGCCGACCCGTTCGAGCAGCCCGAACGCCTTGTCGATGTCAGCCTGCGGAAAACGCCGTGTGAAGGAGCGCCAGAACGGAACATAGCCGAGCCGGCCGGAGAGCACGTTCTCCATCACCGTCAACCGTTCCACCAGCGCATATTCCTGGAAGATCATGCCGATCCGCCGTCGGGCACGGCGAAGCCCGGAGCGCGACAGAGCGCTGACTTCCGTATCGTTGAGGAAAATGCGTCCGCCCGTCGGCTCGACGAGGCGATTCACGCAGCGGATCAACGTCGACTTGCCAGCACCGGACGGGCCGATGAGACCGACGACCTCGCCCGCCGGAACCGTGAAGGTCACCCCCCGCAGAGCGCGGTCGCCCGTTCGGTACTGCTTCTCCAGGCCTTCGACGCGAAGCATCGGGCATATTTTCCTTCAGAGATCCTGGGCGGGGGGCAGTGTCCGCCCCCGCCCAGGATGTCTCACTGGCACTCGTAGGAGACGCCGTTGGCCTCATCGATCTGGCGGATCACGCTCCAGTCATCCTTGAAGGTGATCTCGATGAACTTGGACTCGCCAGACTTGGAGAACTCCTCGGCCAATGCCGAGCCTTCCCACGGGTAGGAGAAGAACGCTTCCTTGATCTTATCCTGCAGCTCCGGCTTCAGATTGTAGACGACACCGTAGCCGGTCGTCGGAAAGGTCTGCGAGGTATAAACCACCTTGAGCTGATCGGCGTTGACAACGTCGCGATCGATCATGCGCGCCTTTACTGAATTGGCGATGGCCGCGGCGGGATAGTCCTTGTTCGCCACGCCGATGATCGAGGTGTCGTGAGAACCCGAGAAGACAGGTTCGAAATCGACGCCGGCCTCCATTCCGAACTCGCTCTTCAGAAGCGCGGAGGGCGCCTTGAAGCCGGAGTTCGACGTCTCCTGGGTGAAGGCCATCTGCTTGCCCTTGATGTCCTCCACATCGTCGATCCCGGAGCCCGGATAGGTGATGATTTCCATCTCGTAGCCGAAGCTGTCGTCGGCGGCGGCCATCATCGCGAAGGGGCGGAAGCCGGCGCACGCCACGGCGATCGGATTGGAACCGGTATTGAAGCCGGCGACGTGCAGACGCCCGGCCCGCATCGCCTCCAGCTGGGCGGCATTGGACTGCACAGGGAAGAACTGGACCTTCTTGCCCGTCACCTCTTCCATATGCTCAAGAAATCCGGCCCAGACGTTTGCATAGACGGCAGGATCTTCCACCGGCGTATAGGCGAAGATCAACGTATCCGGGTCGACGAGTTGGCTTTCGTCGGTCGGAATGTCGGCGATGAGATCGCCGTCCGTGTCCGAATAGCGCCCGTCGAGCTTGAACTCGGCATGTGCAGCAGGGGCGGCGAAGATGGCCGCCGCAACGGCCGTGGAAACTAGACCGTGTCGGATGGCTCGGTGCATTCTGGATACTCCCCTTGAAGCTGGTTCCGAGAGACGCCTTCACACCACGACGGCGAGACAGTGGTATGAAAGATCGATCTCAGTTTTGTGACGCTCATGCGACACGCCGGCTCGCCATTTTCGATGCTTCTCCAGGATCCTAGAAGTCGAAGAATCCCGACAAGCGCAGCTTTGGCGGCCCGGGTCTGATCCGAATGCGGACACCTCACGCTTCGACTGCGCGGTTCTTGCAAGGGGACCTTTCGGTCCCGGATCGCTCAGCGCCCGCAGACCGGCCGGCGCCTTTCCTAGCGCCATCACACCGTGGGACTAAACACCCAGCGCTACGAGCTTGTGGTTCCGCCCTCCAGCGGACGGAACTCGCCGGAAGGCACCGTGGCCATGCTGATCAGGTAGATCGCGATGAAGGCGGCAATGAAGCCCGGGATGATCTCGTAGACGCCGGGTCCCCCGAAGAAGTTGTCGTTCCAGCCAAGCGCGATCCAGACGATGACCGTGACGGCACCGACGACCAGGCCCGCGACAGCGCCCGCTCCCGTCATCCGCTTCCAGGTGAGCGACAGGATGATCAGGGGTCCGAACGCTGCACCGAACCCAGCCCAGGCATTGGCCACAAGGCCGAGAACCTTGGAATCTGGATCGCGGGCAATGATTGCCGCCACAATCCCCACCAACAGCACGCAGACCCGACCGACATTGACGATCTCCCCTTCCCCTGCGTTACGGCGCAGGAACAGGCGATAGAAATCCTCCGTCAGCGAAGACGACGCCACCAGCAGCTGGCTCGAGATCGTGCTCATGATCGCCGCCAACAGCGCGGCCAGCAGAAAGCCCGTGATCAGCGGATGGAACAGCAGGTTCGCCAGCACGATGAAAATCGTCTCGGGATCCGCGATCGTCATGTCGTGGCTGACCACATAGGCCCGGCCGAAGACACCGACACCAATGGCGCCGAGCAGTGAGACGACCATCCAGCTCATCCCGATGTTGCGGGCGACCGGAACCGCTTCGACGCTGCGCACCGCCATGAAGCGGACGATGATGTGCGGTTGGCCGAAGTAGCCGAGCCCCCAGGTCACGGCGGAGAGGAAGCCGACGATCGTCAGGCCGCTGGTCAGCGACAGGAAATTCGGATCGACCGAGCGCAACACACTGACGGTCTCGCCAAAACCGCCCTCGCCGCTCATGACGACAATCGGCATCAGCACGAGGGCGACCATCATGATGCAACCTTGAACGAAATCGGTGAGGCTCACCGCCAGGAAACCTCCCACCACGGTGTAAGTCAGGACGACCAGCAGCGTCAGCCAAACGCCAACCGTGTAGTCTTGTGGCCCCATGTCGATCAGCTGGCCGAAGGCCGTCTCGAACAGTTTGCCACCGGCAACGAGACCCGAGCCCGTGTAGACGGCGAAGAACACGACGATGATGACCGCGGATACGGTGCGCAGCGCCAGCGCGCGACTGGGAAAACGGTTGGAGAGAAACTCCGGAATCGTGAGGGCGTTGTCGTAGCGCTCGGTCTGCTCGCGCAATCGCGGCGCGACAATGACCCAGTTCAAGAAGGCGCCGACGGTGAGGCCGATGCCGATCCACGCTTCGACCAGACCGCTCGCATAGAGCGCGCCAGGCAATCCCATGAGCAGCCAACCGCTCATGTCGGAGGCTCCCGCCGACAGCGCAGCTACGGCCGGGCTCAATTGACGCCCGCCGAGCATGTACTCTTCAGAATTCGAGGTGGACTTGCGCCAAGCGTAGAAGCCAATCGCCAGCATCAACGCGAAATACAGCAGCAGACTGACCCAGGTCCCGATATGCATTGAAGGCTCCCCGGCCAGTTCGCGCTGCGGCTGATTGAACTCAGGCAAACCTGCCAAACGTGTAGCCGATCCGCAATCCGCGTTCTCGCGAAGAGACGAAGTCCGCATTGAGTCCACGATCCGGATCGATCCGCAGCCATATCCGGCACTGCGCTGCGCTCCTTGGCGCGCACCAACCAATCGGCAGGCGGGAGAGCCTTCGAGAGTGATGCCGGGTTCGACCCCGGTCGGCGTTTGGCAATGGATCAAGAGCCTGCCGACCGCTCAACCATATTACATAATGTCATAACAGAAGCCTCATTGTGCAATGGCTTCAAACGGGCGGCTTGGTGTTTACTCAAGGCAGTTACTAAGCGATTTTGATGCAAATTGAAGAAGCGGTGTCTTGTCAGACGAGATTTACCCGGGATACACGCAGGCGGAGCTCGATCTCGCCTATACCCAGAAAGAATGGGCAGCGAACATGGACACGATCCTGCGTCGCTGGTCGGAAGCCGCTACTGACGTCCGAACCGCGCACCCTGGATACGCCGAGCACTGCTATGGCGCCCATCCCGACGAGCGGATCGATGTCTTCCCCGCGGCCGGCACGCTGGTGCATTTTCATATCCACGGCGGCGCCTGGCGAGGCCAGGCGAAAGAAGACAGCGTCTTTCTCGCGCCCTCGATGGCGGCCGTCGGCGTGACACTGGTTCTGCCGGAATTTTCCAAGCTACCGGGCGTACGCATGCCGGTGCTGCTGGAGCAGCTGAAGCGCGCGCTCACCTGGACCCATCAGCGGCTGATCGTCGAAGGTGACGCCACCGGTATCGTGATTTCAGGACATTCTTCGGGCGCACATCTGGCTGCGCTACTGGTGGCCGAAAGCAGGCTCGAAAAACTGGTTCCGGACAAGGTCATCCAGGCCGTACTCTGCATCTCCGGCTCTTACGATCTGGAACCGGTGATGCTGAGCGCCCGACGGAACTACATCGACCTGAGCGCGGAGGAGATGGTCCGGCTGAGCCCGATCCATCGCATCGCGGACTTCGGGCTGCCGCTGCATCTCTTTTACGGCGGACACGAGACGCCGGAGTTCCGTCGCCAGCCGCTCGCCTTCGCTGCCGCGCTCGAAAGGGCCGGCAAGCTCGCCGGCTGCCACCGGATCGCGAACCGCAATCACTTCGAGATCCTTGACGACCTCGCCGATCCGTCGTCGGAGATCGGCCGGCATGTCCATGACATTCTCGCCGCCGCCATCCCGGCACCTCTCTCCGCCGGCCTTCCAGGCGGCGCCGGGACCGCGCTGCCGGCTCACGGAAACTGACCGACAGGAGACACTGCCAATGCGTCCCCGCCTTCGCCACATCGCCCTCCGGGTGCACGATCTCGACAAGTCCGCGGCGTTCTACCAGGAAATCTTCGGACTCGACCGCGTCGGTCAGGAAGAGATCCCGATCGGCAAGGCCGTTTATCTCAGCGACGGTGTCATCAACCTCGCGCTGATCCAGTATTTCGGCCAGGCCGGCGCGGCAACGGAGGGTGCGGTCGGTAGTGCCGGGACAGATCATTTCGGCGTCCAGGTCGACGACATCGATGCCATGCGCACGAAGATCGAGGAGTTCGGCGGCACGTTCTACTTCGACCTTGGCGACGCGCGAAAAGGCAATTTCGAGCGGAAGTTCAAGGATCCGGACGGCATCGTCTTCGACATCTCGCATCACGGCTGGCTCGGCACCGACAGCCGGACCATGCCCGATGACCACGACTGAGCAGGACAGGACGGGAAACCGATCATGAAAGCGATCATCGTCGGTGCCGGCATCGGCGGGCTTACCGCGGCACTCTACCTCCACAAGCACGGTCTGGACTGTGCGGTCTACGAGCGCGCGCCGACGATCCAGGAGCTCGGGGTCGGCATCAACCTGATGCCACAGGCCGTCGCCACCTTCGCGGAGCTCGGCCTCCTCGACGCCATCGAGGCTGAAGGTATCAGCCCGGAGCATCTCTACTATCGTACCATCTCGGGGCTGACGGCCTGGG
Source organism: Amorphus sp. MBR-141 (assembly GCF_053628695.1). Taxonomy (NCBI): domain Bacteria; kingdom Pseudomonadati; phylum Pseudomonadota; class Alphaproteobacteria; order Hyphomicrobiales; family Amorphaceae; genus Amorphus; species Amorphus sp. MBR-141. The sequence goes on along the minus strand of NZ_JBRJGW010000010.1, from coordinate 125,215 downwards.
ACGAGCCGCGCGGCCGCCAGGCCGGGCTACCGGTCCCGCAGATCTCCGTGCATCGCGGCCGGCTTCAGGCGGTGCTTTACCGGGCGCTGGAAGCGCGCAAACCGGGGAGCGTCACGACCGATCGCGAATTCGTCCGCTACGAGGAAACGGAGAGTGGTGTCATCGCCACCTTTCGCGCCTCCGGTGGGTCTGAATTCACCGTCACCGGCGACGTGCTGATCGGCGCCGACGGCATCCACTCCGCGCTCCGTCGCATGCTCTATCCCAACGAAGGCCTGCCGCGCTGGAGCGGCCGGGTGATGTGGCGTGGCACCGCCAACTGGCCCGCCTTTGGAGGCGGCAAGACATTCGTCATCGCCGGCTCGATCGACACGCGGCTGGTCCTGTTCCCGATCGCCAGGGGCGAGACCCCGGGCACCTTCAGGACCAACTGGGTGATGGTCCACCGCAATGCAGACGACGGCACCGCCCTGCCACCCGCCCAGGACTGGCAAGGCAAGGCCGACCGGGAAAAGTGCCTGAAGGCGCTGGAGCCTTTCGCCCTGCCCGATCTCGACGTGCACGCGCTCGCAGCCGCAACCACCGAGATTTTCGAGTTTCCGATGTCGGACCGCGACCCGCTTCCGCGCTGGAGCTTCGGCCGGGTCACGCTTCTCGGCGATGCCGCACACCCGATGTATCCGTTCGGTGGCAACGGCGCCGCCCAGGCGATCCTGGATGCCAAGGCGCTCGCGGGTATCATGGCGGAGGAGACCGATCCGATCGGCGCGCTGGCCGCCTACGATGCCGAGCGTCGGGAGAAGGTCTACCAGGTTGTCCTGACAAACCGGCAGGGTGGACCCGAGCGGGTGATCGACCTCGTGGAGGCCCGCGTGGCGGCGGAAGGCATTGCCCCATCCGACATTCCGCACGCCGAGCGGGCCGAGATCGTGCAGGCCTATTCACGTCTGGCCGGCTATTCGCCCGAACAACTGAGCAAGGTGGCTTCCTGAAGCCTCTTCGTTCAGCTCGAAGCGGGCTGAACGAAGAGGACTTACTCAAGGCATTCTCCCTGCAACCACCTCTAACCGCTTGGGTGGCTCCAACTGATCGGGAAAGGCTCCAAGGCGGGTTAATCAAAATCAGGAACCGGATTCCCACCCGCATGCGGCGCTCGAACACCGTCGTCCCGCCACCGAACAGGATGGAAACACCGAGCTCAAAATATATGCAGAACTCATAACATTTGATCACAAAATTCGATTAAAATCATATAGTTATGAGTATGCACCTTGAAGCCCGCGGGCTGACAAAATCATCAGCCCGCTCCGATGAGGCCTTGTAACGGCGCCGCCCCATGCAGGACACAGCCAGCACGATTTCCTCAAGCGACGTTTCGGTTCTGCTAGATCGTCCGATCACCGAACTGATCGACGCGGTGCACGACGGGCGGACCTCCTGCTCGGCCATAGCGGAGACCGTGCTCGAACGGATCGCTGCTCAGGACGATCGGATCAAGGCCTGGGCCCATCTCGATCCCCACTTGGTGCGTGCGGGTGCCGAGCGGCAGCAGAAGTCACGCGGGCGTGGAGTGCTCGCAGGCCTGCCGATCGGCATCAAGGATTCCATCGACACCTGCGACATGCCGACCGCGTACGGCTCGCCAATCTACTCAGGCTATCGACCGAGGGCGGATGCGGCTTGCGTGGCGCTCCTGCGTGCGGCCGGTGCGCAGATCGTCGGAAAGACGGCACTGACCGAGTTCGCGGCACCCTATCCCGGCCCGACCCGCAACCCGCACAATCCTGACCACACGCCCGGCGGATCCTCCAGCGGATCGGCGGCGGCCGTTGCCGCGGGCATGGTCCCCGTCGCCCTAGGGAGCCAGACCATGGGCTCTCTCATCCGTCCGGCAGCCTATTGTGGAATCGTCGGCTTCAAGCCGAGCTGGGGCCGTATCGCGACCGCCGGCATGAAGTCCCAGGTGGCGGACTTCGACCATATTGGCGTCATGGCCCGGTACGTGGAGGACGCAGCCCGCGTTGCGGCACTGATCGCGACCGTCGAAGCACCGACTTGGCAAGAGCGCCTAACCACGCCGCCGCGTCTGGCACTGTTTCGAGGCCCCTCGCCGGACAAGGCGGAGCCCCCCGCGGTTGCCGCGCTTGACCAGGCGGCGAAACAGTTCGCCGCGGCTGGCGCCGAGATTGTCGAGTTCCCGACGGATCCGCTGCTGGAGGCGGCCTGCGACGCCCAGATCACGCTCCTCTGCTACGAGATGGCCCGCTCGATGGTCTGGGAGTGGCAAACCCATCGCGAAGCCATCAGCCCGCTGCTGCAGCGCTACATCGAGACCGGCTGGAGCATTGCGCCGGATACCTTCAAGGCGGCCTCGGGTCAGGTCGCAGCAGCCCGGGCCAGGGTGGCGGAGCTGTTTGGCACGGCCGACGCAATTCTCACCTACAGCGCCCCCGGAGAGGCACCACGCGGGCTGGAGAACACCGGGGACACGATCTTCAACCGGCTGTGGTCAGTGCTGCGGCTGCCCGCCGTGACGCTGCCTGCGGGGACGGGACCGCAGGGTCTTCCGCTCGGCGTGCAACTCGTCGGCCGCCACTGGGACGATGCCCGCTTGCTCGCCTGCGCCCGCTGGGCCGAGGCCGTGCTCTCAGACCAATAAACACACCAGAAAAACCAACAGGGGACCTGCCATGAACCATCGCACTCACCGTCAAGCCAGGGGCTTGCGCCCCATCGGGGCGCTTCTCGCCGCCTCCCTCGCCGTCGCTGCCGCCATGCCCGCAGCGGCGCAGGATCTGGAGAAGACCAAACTTAACGTCGCTATTCTGCCGACCATGGACTACGTGCCGGTCGTGATCGCCATCGAGGACGGCCTGTTCAAGGACGAGGGGCTGGACGTCGAGTATCAGGTGACGACGGCACCGGCTTCGCTGAACGGCGTGCTCGGCGGCACCTACGACTTCGCCGGTGTCACCTGGTTCGCCTTTCTCACCGCCTACAACCGCGGGCTGCCGCTGACCGCCGCCAGCGAACTCGACCGCGGCACGCCCGGCTACACCAGCATCGCGGTGAAGGGCGATTCGCCCATCCAGTCGCTGGACGACATGATGGGCAAGAAGGTCGGTGTCCTGTCGACCAATGGCGCCTGCGACCTGACGCTCAACGACATGCTGCGCGAACAGGACAAGGACTATTCGTCGATCGAATACGTTGCGCTCGGCGTGCCCGAACTGGTCTCCACGCTGATGACGGGCGGCATTGACGCCGCCTGCCTGCCGGAGCCGCTGCGCACGCCGGCCATGACCAAGAACGATCTGCGCGAGGTCGTGGACCTGTTCAGCGGGCCCTATGAGGACATGCCGATCGTCGGCTACTCGACCACCACACGCTTCCGCGAGCAGAACCCGAACACCTTCGCCGCCGTACAGCGGGCCCTGACGAAGGGCCTGGAGATCGCCCATAACAATCCCGACCGGGCCCGCGCGGTCCTCTCGGTCTACACCCGGGTCGATCCCGAAACGGCGAAGACCGCGGTGCTGCCCGCCTATCCCGTGGGCCAGGGCATCGGCGACCTGGCGATCGTGGCCGACCTTATGGACCGGCTCGACGTGCTCGACGGTCCGGTGAAGGTTCCCGCGCAATGATCGATCTGCCCGGCTCCACCGCCGCCGCCCGGCGAGCGTCCGGCGCCGGGCGGCCCCTCCCGGGCCTGCGGCTTCCGTCGCAGGTCCGGAAGGTCGGTCTCGGGCTTCTGGGCGGTGCGGTCCTGTTCCTCCTGTTCGAGGTCTTCACCCGCTTTGCCGGAGTGCCCGAGCAGTACCTCCCTCACGCCACCGGCATCGCCGTTCGATTTGCCCAGCTCGCCGTCGATCCGATATTCCTCGCCGACGTGGGCGCCACCCTGGCCGCCTGGGCGATGGGCGTCGCCATCGCGCTCGCGCTTGGCGTGGCGTGCGGGCTGTGGCTCGGGCTGTCGCCGACGGCCCACGAGATCGGGCTGCCGCTCGTCAATCTGCTTCGGCCGATCCCGTCGGTATGCATCATCCCGCTCGCGATCCTGGTCATCGGCCAGGGGGTTGCCATGAAGCTTCTTCTGGTCAGCTACGCCGCGCTGTGGCCGATCCTGATCAACACGATCTACGGCGTGCACGGCGCCGATCCGGTCGCCAAAGATACCGCGCGCTGCTTTGGTCTGCCGCGCGGCGCGGTGCTGAGGCGCATCATCCTGCCCCAGGCCGCCCCGATGATCTTCACCGGCCTTAAGATCTCGACTTCGATCGGTCTCGTCGTGCTGGTCAGCGCGGAACTGCTCGCCGCGACCAGCGCCGGCATCGGCGCGTACATCTTTCGCGTGTCCTCCAGCGGAGGAAACATGGATTCGGTGCTTGCCGGTGCAGCCTATGCCGGCGTTCTGGGCGTGATCGCCAACGCCGCCCTCGCCGCCCTCGACCGGCGGTGGTTCGGCTGGAGCCGGCGCGAGGTGAGCCCATGAGCGCCATCGACACCTCACCCAAGGCGCCCCGACCTTTGGTCCCGCGGCAACTGGTATCGTTGCGACGCTACAGCGGGATCGCCGCCCTTCTGATCCTCTGGCAGATCGCCACCGTGTGGGCCGGCTCGTTCTTCTTCCCGACACCGCTCCTCATCCTGCAGACGGCCGGCAAGCTGTGGTTCAGTGGCGATCCCGCGCACCTGTTCCTGACCGATGCTGTCTTCCGCGACGTGCTGCCGAGCCTCGGCCGGCTCCTCGCCGGCTGGGCAATCGCGGTGGTTCTCGGCGTGACGATCGGGCTCGCCATCGGCGGCTCCCGCCGGCTTGCCGAGGCTGCCCAGCCGGTGCTGGAGTTCCTGCGCGCGCTGCCGAGCCCGGCGCTGATTCCGGTCTTCCTCATCCTGCTCGGCACCGATTCCACCATGCGCATCACCCTGATCGTCATGGGATCGATCTGGCCCGTGCTCCTGAACAGCATCGAGGGCATCCGCACTCTCGACCCGGCCCAGACTGACATGGCCCGGGTGTTTCGCCTGCCGCCGCACGCTCGGCTGACCCGCATCGTCCTGCCAGCGACCATGCCGCACATCTTCGCCGGCATGCGCGTCTCGCTCGCGATCGCCATCATTCTGATGGTCGTCAGCGAACTGGTCGCCAGCTCCAGCGGCATCGGCCATGCCATCATCAACGCCCAGAACACGTTCCAGCTGCCCGCGATGTGGGCGAACGTGATCCTCATCGCGCTTCTGGGCATTTCCCTGAACGGCCTGTTCTCGCTCGTCGAGAACCGCGTGCTCTACTGGCACCGGGCAGCCCGGAGGCTTCAGAAATGACCCGCGACCAGCCCCCCGTCCTCAAGGTGGAGAAGCTCCACCATTCCTACGCCCCCGGTGCGACGGCCATCGCCGAGCAGAGCTTCGAGGTCGCCGCCGGCGAGTTCGTCTCGATCGTCGGACCGTCCGGCTGCGGCAAGACCACGCTCCTGAAGATCCTCGCCGGCCTGCTCAAGGCAACCTCCGGTTCGGTCGCCCTGGAAGGCCGGCAGGTGACCGACGTCCCGGATGGTCTCGCCATGGTGTTCCAGGAGTACAGCCGCTCGCTGCAGCCCTGGCTCAAGGTGCGCGAGAACATCGAGCTGCCCCTCGAATATCAGCCGATCGACGCCGCCACCCGCAAGGCGCGGGTCGACGAGAGCCTTGAAGCGGTGAGCCTGACCGGCGCGGCCGACCGGTACCCTTGGCAGCTCTCCGGCGGCATGCAGCAGCGGGTTGCGATCGCTCGCGCGATCGCCTACCGGCCCAAGCTGATGCTGATGGATGAGCCCTTCGCTTCGGTCGACGCTCAGACCCGCGCCGACCTCGAGGATCTGGTGCTCGACGTGCATCAGAAATTCGGGATCACGACGCTCATCGTCACCCACGATATCGACGAGGCGGTCTATCTGGCCGACCGGGTGATCGTGCTGTCGAAGTCGCCAAGCCGGGTAATTGCCAACATTCCCGTTCCGCTTCCTCTCCCGCGCGACCAGATCGAGACCAAGGAGCGCGAGGACTTCGTTCACATCCGCTCGGAAGTCGCGACCCTGATCCGCCGCCCGGCCGCGACGCGGGCAGCCTGAGGCGGTCAGGCGCGCGGCGCGGGAGGCAGCACCTCGACGTCAAGGAGGACCGGCCCCACCTGTGCGGCGGCAAACGCTTCGGCGAGGACGTCATCCAGCTCCTCGATGCGGCTGACCGGGCCGAACGCCCGGCAGCCATGGCCCCTGGCGATCGCCGCGAGATCCAGGGGCGGGTCCTCCAGCGCCATACCGATCGTCTTGTTCTCCACCGGCCGATTGCGCCGGCGGGCGACGGCCTCCTGATGCTCCACATCGTTGTAGAAGGCGCGGTTGTTGTTGACGATGAAGAGAGCCGGCAGCTTTTGCGCGGCTGCCGTCCAGAGCGCCTGGCTTCCCATCGCGAGATCGCCGTCACCGAGGATGGCGACCGGCAGCCGTCGGGTTCCTTTGAGGGCAAGTGCAGCACCCACCGTGATGCCCGGGGTCGAGCCGATGCCGCCGCCGCCATCATAGCCGATGCAATCGAGGGGATGAGTGAAGCGCACCTGCCCGTCGGGGAGGCCGAAGGTAAGCCGCGTCAGGCAGACGGGTTGGTCTCCACGCACCCGGTCAAACGCGGCGGCCAGCGCTGGCAGGGTGATGGGGCCGGTGTCCGGGATATGGGGACGTTCCGTCGCCTGAACGGTCCATGCTGCGGCGGCGGAACTGTCGAGAAGCGGCAGCAGCGCGCGTGTGAACACCTCGGGTCGGACCGGCAGGCGCAGATCCGCCTCAGGAAAGGGAAAATGATCGAACGACCAGCCATTGTGCAGTCGCTCGTCGGGCGAGACGATAACGATCGCGAGCCCCTCACCGCGATCACGCCGCAAGGCAACCAGCCCTTTCAGATCCGGCCAGTCGAGCGAGACCACCAGATCGGCCTCGCCCAGAAGCTTCGCGGTGCGGGCATCGGGGTATTGGGCGGGGGCGGCGATGAAGGCCGGATGATCGCTTGGGAAGCCGACACCACACTTCTGATCGCAAAGCACCGCGGCACCGGTGGCTTCCGCAAGCGCGATCCGATCGGCCCAAGCCTCTTCGGTCCGCTCATGCCGTCCGACCAGGAGCAAGGGGCGCTCGGCCCCGGAGAGCAGATCCTTCACCCGGGCCAGGTCCGCAGGTTGCGGGATCGCTTCGGCCGGAGGCGCATACCTGGCCATGTCCGGCCGGGCTGGCGCCACCGCGATCGGATCTTCCTGCAGGCTGGTGTCGAGACAGATATAGACCGGTCCGGACGGCGCGGTCCGCGTCATCGCCCAACCGCGGAGCAGCGCTTCCTCGGCGGCACCGAGCGAGGCGGGCTGGTCATCCCACTTCACGAAGGGCCGGATCATTGCGGCTTGATCGCAGCTGGTGTGGATCCAGTCGATCCACGGCCGGCGCCGGGCCGCATCGACCGCACCAGTTGCTCCCAGAATGAGCATCGGCACCCGGTCGGCCCAGGCATCGTAGATCGCCATCACCGCATTCATCAGCCCGACATTGGCGTGGAGCACGACGCCCATCGGCCTGCCTGTCACCTTGGCGTAGCCGTGGGCGATGGCGACCGCCTGCGCCTCGTGCAGGGTCAGGACGAGATCTGGAGCCGCAGGAGCCGTCCGATTGACCAGGCTGTCGTGCAATCCGCGGAAGCTCGCACCCGGATTGATCGCCAGATGCGGCACCCCGAGGGCTTCGAGAAGGTCGGCGATGACATCGCTGCCGTAGGCGGGCGGATCAGACGCGGTCAATTTCAACGCTCCCTAGAAAGACTCTCTTTCAATACGGTAGTTTAAACATCTATAATTCGATACAATTATATCACCTGAGGGGACGAGTTGATGGCCAGGTCGCCCGCGCGCGAGACGTTGAATCTCTACCGACGCGTGGAGGCCGTTCTGAGGGATCAGATCGCCGATGGCGTCTTTGCCTCCGGCATGCGGATGCCGTCGGAAGCAGCCCTCCAGGCAGCCCACAAGGTGAGCCGAGGGACGATCCGCCAAGCCCTTGAAGCCCTCGAACAGGACGATCTGATCGTGCGGCAGCCGGGCCGAGGAACCTTTGTTCGCAACCGGCCATCCGGAGCGAAGCTTCGCCCACGCATGTCGGTGCCGGAGGCGCTCGACATGGCATCGTACGCGCGACGATTGCTCAGAACCGGAAACGCGCCCACGCCACCGGTCGTGCGCGAGATGCTGGACCACCCGACCCGCCGGGATTGTCCATTCTTCATCCGTACGTCGGCCGGCGGGCACCGCCCCGTCGCGATCAAGCGCTACCTGCACCCCCGCCTTGCAGGCCATCTCAAGGACCTCGCTGAAGCGGAGGATTTCGAGGCCCGTCTTGCCGAACTCGTCGGGCAGCCCGTCGAGCGCGGTGCGGTCTGGGCGGAAGCGATCCTGGCCGAGCCCCGCTTCGCGATGATGCTCAAGACGCCGCCAGGCGCCCCACTCCTCTCGCTGTGGTGGGTGAACCGGATTGGAGGAGCCCCGGTCGCCTGCAGCCAGATGCTGCGTCCCGGCGCGTCTGCCGGCATCCTCGTCACCGATCCGGACGCTCCCGCATGAGCTACCGACCCTCGACGGCACGCTTCCAGAGCTTTGCCACTGCCCGCGCGCGCTTTTCTCCCGGGTACGGTCCTAGAGACTTCCTCGAAGAATGCATCGCGACGCTGGAGGCGCGCGAAAGCACGATCAAGGCCTTCGTCTCCTTCGATCTGGCCGCCGCGCGGGCGGCAGCCGATGCCGCGGCGGAGCGCTGGCGCCTCGGCCGGCCACGGTCCGAGCTCGATGGGTTGCCGTTCGCGGTGAAGGACTGCTTCGACGTCGCGGGCCTTCCGACCCGCGTGAACAGCCCCGCCCTTGCCGATCGGGGACCCGCCGCCTTCGACGCCGCCCATGTTTCGGCCCTGCGCCAGGCAGGCGCGTTCGTTCTCGGCAAAACCGTCACGACCGAATTCACGATGGCGCTGCCCGGACCGACCCGCAATCCCTGGAACACCGATCATACGCCGGGCGGCTCTTCCTCGGGCTCCGCTGCTGCGGTGGCTGCCGGGATGCTGCCGCTTGCGTCCGGAAGCCAGGTGCGCGGCTCGGTGATCAGGCCAGCTTCGATCTGCGGCATTCCGGCCTACAAGCCAACCTTCGGAGCCCTCGACGCCCAGGGCGGCATCGACCCCTCTCCGGGGCTGAACCATCTCGGTCTCCTTGGCGGCACGTTTCGCGACATCTGGGAAAGCGCCTCCACCATCGCCCGTGGCGTCGGCGGCGATCCCGGCCACCGACCCTTCCAGCCTGGCCCGCTTCCCGAGCCTAAGCGTCCGACGCGGCTGGCCCGGCAATACACCATCGGCTGGGACAAGACCGACGACCGGTCCAAGGCGGCCTTCGAGGACTGGCTATCGCGCCTTCGCGACGCCGGCATCGAAATCCTGGAACCGGAGGCAGCACCTGGGCTTGCGGCCTACGAGACGGCGACGGCCGGGGTGCAGGAGTTCTTCTTCGATCTCTTCTGGGAAATTCGCTGGCCCTGGCTAGCGGTGCGCCAGGCGCATCCGGACCAGTTCAGCCATGTCATGCATCGCCATTTCGATGGCGCCGCCTCCCTGACGCTGGACGACTATCGCGCGGCACTCGAACGGCGCGACGCGTTGCGCGCCCTGCACCGCGCGCTTCGCGGAGAGGTGGACGGCTTCGTCACGCTCGCCCACATCGGCCCCGGGCAGAAGGGCGATCCCGAGGTCGGCACGCCCTGGTACAACGACGCCTCCTCCGCGGTTGGGGCACCGACGGTCAACCTCCCGCTGCTGTCGGTCGACGGCCTGCCGCTCGGCGTCCAGCTTATGGGCTTCGAACACCGCGACGCCGAACTTTTCTCGATCGCGCAGCACCTTGTTTCATATCATCAATAGCAGAGCGCTTTTCGGCAAGAAGGCGATGTAACTCTTCAGGGCAATTTCTCAGTCTTGCAATAGATGACCATGTTCCAGCAGATCGAGAGCATCGAACTTGCTAATTGCACGATATTTATTCGACCAGGCTAATTTTTTCCGAGGCGTTCACAGGCCACTATTTTCAGATCACACCATGGACGATCGCGTCGCCGCCTGCCCGGCTGGAGACAACTGTCCAGCCGGGAACACACCCCAGCAAACCTGCGGCCAGATGCGGCCGTCCGGGCCATCCTGTCCGTCCCGTCGCCCCTCTCCGCTTCGAACCGGATGAAGGCTGACCGCGCCAGGAGCCGCTGACGCGCCGGGCGGGTGGCGGCGTGGACAGGGACCATCTCGCGGCCGGGTTCCGCCAACCGCCCTGAGCGCCATTCGGCTCCAGATTATCCACGTCCCAAACCGGAATTGAGACGGCGGATAAGGTTTTCGCGCCGATCGCGGTTGACATGCGGGGCATCGTGGTCATGTTTTGCGGAAGCGATCGCGGCTTTCGCGCATATCACCCTCTGCGAGGAATGTTCATTGAGCGACAACGAGGCACTCGTCGTCAAGAATCTATACAAAGTCTTTGGGGATCATCCGGATCAAGCAATACGCCTTTGCGAAAAAGGAATAAATAAAGACGATATATTTCGAGATACCGGAATGGTGGTTGGCGTTTGCAATGCCAGCTTCTCCGTACGCGAAGGTGAAATCTTTGTGGTCATGGGGTTGTCCGGCTCGGGCAAGTCCACGCTGGTGCGGATGCTCAACCGCCTGATCACCCCTTCCGCCGGTCAGATCATCGCCAACGGCAGCGACATTGCCGCCATGTCGGAAGCCGAACTCCAGGAGTTCCGTCGCAAACACATCGCGATGGTGTTCCAGTCCTTCGCGCTGCTGCCGCACCTGACCGTCCTGCAGAACGCCGCCTTCGGCCTGGAGCTGTCGGGCGTGCCGCTGGCGCAGAGAGAGGAACGGGCCATGGCCGCCCTCGATCAGGTGGGGCTTTCCGCCAACGGGCAAAGCTATCCCAACGAGCTGTCCGGCGGCATGCAGCAGCGCGTCGGCCTTGCCCGAGCGCTCGCCAACGACCCGACGATCCTGCTCATGGACGAGGCGTTTTCCGCATTGGATCCGCTGATCCGCACGGAAATGCAGGACGAGCTCCTCACGCTCCAGGCGGAGCATCAGCGCACTGTCGTCTTCATCTCCCACGACCTCGACGAGGCGATGCGTATCGGCGACCGGATCGCCATCATGGAGGGCGGCGAGGTCGTGCAGGTCGGCACGCCTGACGAGATCCTGAACAATCCCGCAAATGACTACGTGAAATCGTTTTTCCGGGGCGTGAACGTCAGCAGCGTACTGACCGCCCGGGATGTGGCGCGCAAACGGCAGGTGACCGTGGTCGAGCGCGAAGGCAACCTGCGCAGCGTCCTGCAGCGGATTGCCGATGCCGACCGCGATTTCGCATACGTCGTGGACAAGAAACAGCACTTCCACGGTGTCGTCTCGGTGGCCTCGCTCGAGGCAGAGCTGAAGCGCAACGAGCCGCGACTGCAAAACGCCTTCCTTCCCGACGTCGTCCCGCTGGAGGCCGGCACGAAGATCGGCACCATCATCGGTACCGTCGCCCAGGCACCGTGCGGGCTCCCCGTGGTGGACGATCAGGGCCGCTATCTCGGGGTCGTGTCGCGCGCACTTCTCCTGGAAGCTCTGAACCAGGAGGATGCCGAGCATGGCTGACCGGGCCGTACAACCCGCCGAAAACGACACGATCGTCGTCGCACAGGAGTCCTCCAACCCCTGGGCTTCGGGAGGCGACACCGACACCGCACCGGCTGGAGCCGGGGGGACGTCTGCGGGGGACGCTGCGACCGGCGCGGATTCCAACCCGTGGGGTGGCAGCGATGCGGGGGCGCCGGCCTCCGGACCCGATGCGGCGACGCCCGACTGGCTCACCCAGGCCGCACCGGCGCAGCAGCAGCATTTCGACATCCTCCATCCGTTCGATCACGCCGTGATCCCGCTGGAGAGCTGGGTCGAACATCTCCTCGACTGGGTCGTGGCCCATTTGCGGCCGGTGTTTCAGGCCATCCGCTGGCCGATCGACGGCGTGCTGTCGGGGGTCGACGCGACGCTCCTGGGGACGCCCGCCCTCGTGATGCTGGTCATCATCGGCCTGCTCGCCTGGCAGACGGCGGGTCCGCGCCTCGGCATCGGGGCGACCTTGTCGATGATCTTCGTCGGCCTGATCGGCGCTTGGGAGGAGGCGATGATCACCCTGTCGCTGGTGATCACGGCGGTGTTCTTCTGTACGCTGATCGGCCTGCCGCTCGGAATCTGGCTGGCCCGGAACGACCGCGTCGCCAGCACGGTCCGTCCCATTCTCGATGCCATGCAGACGACACCTGCCTTCGTCTATCTCGTTCCGATCGTCATGCTCTTCGGGATCGGCAACGTGCCGGGCGTGGTCGTCACGATCATCTTCGCGCTCGCGCCCATCGTACGGCTCACCAATCTCGGCATTCGACAGGTTCCCGTCGATCTGATCGAGGCGGCGCGCGCTTTCGGCGCCTCGAACCGCCAGCTTCTCTACAAGGTGCAGCTGCCGATCGCGATGCCTACCATCATGGCCGGCCTCAACCAGACGCTGATGCTGGCCCTCTCGATGGTCGTCATTGCCTCGATGATCGCCGTGGGCGGCCTCGGACAGATGGTGCTGCGCGGCATCGGTCGGCTCGATATGGGCCTGGCGACCGTCGGAGGCATCGGCATCGTCATCCTGGCGATCATCATCGACCGCATGACCCAGGCGTTGGGCGTGTCGAAGCGCGACCGCAGCAACATCGCCTGGCACGACACCGGCCCCATCGGCCTCGCCAAGCGCGCGATCAAGGGTCGCGGCCGGCGATCGGAGACAGCGGACGCGCCTGGAAAGGCATGATCCCGCTTCAGCGGGTGCGACGCCTGCCAAGCGGGCGCCAGGCACCCGCCCAACTGCGAGGGCGCCAACCAGCGCCCTCTTCACCATCCACCAGAAAGGAGATCGACATGACGAAGCCGATCCGCAAGACGACGCTTCGCGGCCTGGCCGCAACGGCCGGCATGGCCGCCATTCTCGCCGCCGGCGGCGCAGCCGCCCAGGACACCCAGCCGGGCGAAGGCGTCTCGGTCGTTCCGCTCAAATCCTCCATTGCCGAGGAGACGTTCCAGACGCTGCTCGTCATGAAGGCGCTCGAGGAGCTCGGCTACGACGTCGAGGACATCAAGGAGCTGGAATACGCCGCCGCGCACGTGGCCATCGCCAACGGCGACGGGACCTTCCTGGCCGACCATTGGGACCCGCTGCACATCGACTTCTTCGAGGAAGCCGGCGGCGACGAGAAGATCTATCGCGAAGGCGTCTACTCCCCCGGCGCGCTGCAGGGCTACCTGATCGACAAGAAGACGGCCGACGCGCACAACATCACCAATCTGGGCCAGCTCAAGGATCCGGAGATCGCCAAGCTCTTCGACAACAACGGCGACGGCAAGGCCGACCTGGCCGGCTGCACGCCGGGCTGGGGGTGCGAGAAGGTGATCGAGCACCAGCTGGACGAATTCGGCTTGCGCGACACGGTCACGCACAACCAGGGTTCGTATTCGGCCATCATCGCCGACACGATCACCCGGTACGAACAGGGTGAGCCGATCCTCTACTACACGTGGACGCCCTACTGGGTTTCGGGCGTTCTGGTTCCCGGCAAGGACGTCTCGTGGCTGAACGTTCCGTATTCCTCGCTCCCCGGGGAACGCGCCGAAGTCGACACGGAACTGCCCGACGGGTCCAACTACGGCTTCCAGGCGAACGACCAGCGCATCATTGCGAACGCCGACTGGGCGGAAGAGAATCCTGCCGCGGCGAAGCTGTTCTCAATCATGAAGCTCTCCTCGAACGATATCAGCGCGCAGAACCTGCTGATGCAGCAAGGCGAGGACAGCGAAGCCGACATCGAGCGGCACGCCGACGCATGGATCAAGGGCCACCAGGATACCTGGAACGACTGGCTCAAGCAGGCCCGAGCCGAAGCTCAGTAAGATACAGTTCCAAACTTGGGAAAGCCGGCCCTCCAGGGCCGGCTTTCTCCACGAATATAAGACGTTTGGCTGATCAGACTTGCCTTTTTGCTGCTTGGAGCGCGGGCCCTGAGGCCCAAGTGGCGATTGCTCGCGGTCGCCGGCCTTCTGTGGCTGTTGGTGGGCGGGCTCATGCTCGCGGACCTCAGCGACGGCAAGATGAGCGTCCTGATCGACACCTTGGGCGTGCTGCTGGCCATTCAAGGTTTCGTGGAACTCGCCGCCGGATGTCTGCTCGGCATCCGCGGCGCGTTCGCGAGCGTTCTCCGCGGGTTGACGTTTCTGGTCGCGGGTTTTCTGGTCGCTGACATCCCGTGGGACAACAACATCGGCAGCGCGTTCCTGTTCGGGGCAGCCTTCATCGCCGACGGCATCCTGCGGTCCGGATCCGCCTTGCTCGTTCGCAGTCCACGATGGCCGCAGGCGGTGGTGATCGGCGCCTGGAAGTCTGCACCGGCGCTCTCATTCATGCCGGGCACCCGCTCCCCCACCGGCTGACCGTTCCATTCTTTCTCGCGCTGTTGCTGCTGTTTTCCGGCGCCTCGCTGCTGACGATGGCCATCCGGCTCCGCCGTCTGCCCGTTGGCGCCTCCGTGACGTCGCTGCCCCTCTACGCTTCCCGCAGCTGGGCCTTTATGCGTTCCTGTCGGTGGCCTTGGGGAATTGGAGCGCTGCTCGGGCCGGCGATTGGCGATGTCGCGATGCATGTTTCCCGACACGGCTTGCCGTTCGCCGCCGCGATTGCGTGCACGATGCTCGCCCTCTTCATGATCGGCAGCCGAGCCAATGCAGAACGGGCGAGCCACTGACGGGTGACGCCAACGAACCCAGCCGCCGGGTCGTCACGCGGCAAGGGGACGGCAGGCGGGCTCAGGTCTCCCCGCCTATTGACGTTTGCCCGTGGACGTCTGTCTCCGGGGGTCATTCAGAGCGGCGAACTCGAGGCCCTTCACCAGTCGATAGACCGTGCGGCATGCCGCGACCGGGATCCCGAGGCGATCGCCCTCGCGGACCAGAAAGCCCGTCAATTCCTCGATCTCAGTCGGCACGCCGCGTGCGATGTCGAGCGCCATCGAGCCGCAGTGCGACGACAGCGGAACCTCGCCCGCGCGGACCTTCTTCACAAAGGCCATCGGATCGAAGGCGAAGCGGCCGCCCAGCGCCTCGATCACGACGGTTCCCTCGCCCGCCATGTCGTCGATCAGCGCCCGCACGTCCGCCACCTCGTAGCGCGCCGGGTTGTATCCTCCGACCAGAGCGCCCACCGGGTTCATCACCGCATTGAACAGGAATTTCGACCACACCGCGCCCATCGGGTCGTCGATGATCTCGGCGGTCAGGCCCGCGGCGGTCAGCGCCTCGGCAAACGGGCGAAACGCGCCCGCCGCGCCCCGCACCGGACCGATCCACGTCGGCTGTCCGTGAATCAGGTGCTCGATCCGCCCCGGCCCGAGATACCGTCCCGCTTCCATGGTGACGCCGCGACCGACCGGCAGGTCGGGCGCAAGCTCCGTCAGCACCTCGGCGTTGCCCATGCCGTTCTGCAGCGTGAGCAAGACCGGCCGGCTCCGCAGCGCAGGCGCAAGCGACCGGACGGCCGGCGCCGTCGCCCCGGACTTCACCATGAAGAGAACCACATCGAAGCGGTCGCCGGCGAGCGAGCCCGGATCGTCGGTCACGTCGAACCGGGCCGTCCATTCGTCCCCGCCCCGCGCGATCTTCAACCCCTCGCCCCGGATCGCAGCGAGGTGCTCCCTGTTGGTATCCAGCCCGACGACGTGAGCGACCCGGGACAGATAGCCGGCGAACAGACCACCCATCGCCCCGCAGCCCACGACCAGGATCCGCATGTCGGGCAGTGCTCCCGCTTCGGCCGGACTGTCGGCAGGAGCGCCGGTCATGAGGTTGCCTGCTCGGAGCCCGAAGCAGGTCGCCCCCCGCTCCGCCCGGAGAAATAGGCCCAGCCGACGATGGCGAGGCCGACCAGCAGCGCGAGGACGTTGCTCACGTAGGGGACTCCGATGACCGTGTGAACCGGCAGCACCGCGACCAGCCCGCTGACCGCCAGGACCGCCCGTTCGAGGAGACCGAGCCGGCGCACGAAGAAGCCCCGCATCGCCGCGGTGACGAAGCCGACGCCGGCCAGCGAAGCGACGGTGTGCCAAACGATGATCGGCAGCGAGGCCTGCATCACCAGGCCCGGCTCGAACACGATCATGAACGGCACCAGATAGGCGATCCAGCCCATCCGGATCGCCTGCCAGCCCGTCTTCCAGGCGTCCGCGCCGGCGAGCGAGGCCGCCGTGAAACTTGCGAGCGCCACCGGCGGCGTGATCATCGACAGCATGCCGTAGTAGAGCAGGAACATGTGCGCCGCGATCGGGTTGATGCCCGCTTCAACGAGGGCCGGACCGATCAGGCTCGCGAGCAGAACATAGACGCCGACGGTCGGCATGCCCATGCCGAGAACGATGCTGACGACGGCCGCCACCGCAAGCAGCAGCAGAAGACTGCCGCCCGCCATCTGGACCAGCATCAGCGTGAGCGAGAAGGCGAGCCCGGAGATATTGAGGACGCCGATCACGAAGCCGGCCGCGGCCGAGATGACCAGCACCTCGAGCACCGCATAACCGGTGTCGCGGAGGATCGGGACGATATCGAGAAAGCCGGCCCTTCGGCCCCGGTAGGAGAGCAGTGTGGAGAGGAGCAGCAACGCGCCGGCGCCGGCGAGCGCGGCGAGCTCGGGCCGCCAGTTGAGCCAGAACAGCGTGTAGATGAGCACCGCAAAGGGCACGACGAAATGCCAGCCGTCGCGCAGCACCGCCAGCGCGCTCGGGATCTTCACGTCGTCGGGCAGATGATGGCCGCGCTCGGCCGCCTCCAGGTCGATGTAGAAGAACAGCGCCAGATAGTAGAGCGCCGTCGGGATCACCGCTGCCAGAACGACCGTGGAATAGGGAATCCGCAGGAACTCCGCCATCAGGAACGCGGCTGCGCCCATGATCGGCGGTGCGAGCTGGCCGCCGGTGGAGGCGAGCGATTCGATCGCCGCCGCCATGTGGGGGCGGTAGCCCGCCCGCTTCATCAGCGGGATCGTGACCACGCCGGAGGCGACGACATTTGCCACCGCGCTGCCGGAGACGCTGCCGAACATGAATGAGGAGACCACCGCGATCTTGGCCGAGCCGCCGCGGGTGCGGCCGACCAGCGCGAGGGCCAGATCGTTGAAAAATTCGCCACCGCCGCAGCGGGCGAGCACCGTTCCCATGAAGATGAAGGCATAGACGACCGTCGTCGCCACCAGCAGCGGCAGGCCGATCATCGCGTTGGTGTCCATCGCCAGATAGATCACCAGCCGATCGGGCAGGATCTGGCGCGACATGCCGATCGGCACGAGATGGCCGATCATCGCGTAGAGAATGAAGGCAACGACGATGATCGTCAGCCCCATCCCAGTCACGCGGCGCACCGCCTCGACCATCAGCACCACGATGAGGGTCGCGACGATCACCCCGTCGAGCGGCTTGTAGACGAGTTCGTTGACGAAGACGGGATAGCGGGCAGC
The DNA here is from genome assembly GCF_053628695.1 of Amorphus sp. MBR-141. Taxonomy (NCBI): domain Bacteria; kingdom Pseudomonadati; phylum Pseudomonadota; class Alphaproteobacteria; order Hyphomicrobiales; family Amorphaceae; genus Amorphus; species Amorphus sp. MBR-141. Next base: position 107,532 of record NZ_JBRJGW010000010.1, on the reverse strand, counting down.
GATGTACCAGCAGGCCAGGAAACCCGCCAGCGCCGCCGCCCGGTCGATCCAGACGAGACGTCCCGGAAAGCGCGGCTGCGACAGGTAGGCGAGCGGCAGCACGAAGGACAGGATGACCGCGACATACTGCTCGGTGAACGGCGCGAAACCGAGCCGCTGCGGCAAGTCGAGCGCATACAGCACGGCCGTCAGCGTCATGCCCGTCGCGAGCGCATCGGCGAGCGGGCCACGCCGCTGGCCGCGCGTCTCTCGCGCCTCGGCAGACTTGCTGGCGTCGGTCATGGTCAGGTCCTGATGAACGGGAAACCGGCCGCAAACCCCGGTCTGCGGCCGGCATACGTCCGATGAAGCGGTCGGCCTACTGGCCGAGCTCCTGATAGGCCTGCTTCGCGCCATCGTGATACTCGATGGGCAGGTCCTTCTTCATCTGGTCGGGATCGAACGCATCGAAGCGTGCGAACGCCTTCGCCAGTTCATCCGGATTGTCGTGGAGCACGCGCACGACCTCCGCGATCTGCTCGTTGGGCACGTGGGTGCCGGCGAGAAGGACGTAGTCGTAGGCCAGGGCCGGCGTCGGCTCGTTCACCCCGGCGAGATCCGCGGCGGGCTGAACCTCGGTGACGTAGGCTGCGGGGATCTTCTCCTGGATGCGGGCTTCCGCTTCCGGCGCCGTCGAGAGGGGCAGCATGCGCAGGCCGCCGACCGAGGCGTCGACCTCCGCGACCTTGCCACCGCCGACGGCGAAGAACCCGGCATCGGCCCGCCCCGAGGCGACGTCGTCCATGCCGCGCACCACGGTGGGCACCATCACGGGCGTGAAATCGGCCTCGGTGATGTTCTCCGACGCAAGGATCGCGTCGAGAATGTTCTTCAGCGTCACCTGATTGGTGTAGCCGTAGGCGAGGCGCTTGCCCTTCAGATCGGCGATCGACTTGATGTCGCTGTCGGCGCGGACGAAGACGCCCACCCGGAACGGGAAGAGCACGGACACCGCCCTCAGATTGCCGAGCTGATGCCCTTTGAAGCCGGCCTCTCCGGCGGCGGCTTCTCCCGATTCGATGACGTTGGCGATGCCGAGATCGAGTTCGCCGGCATCGATCAGAGGCAGATAGGTGCTCGTGCCGCCGGACGGCTGGACGATCGCCTCGACGTCGTGATTGGCGAGCACGCTGGCGATCGCCGATCCCATCGAATAGCCGAGGTTGCCCTGCCCCATGGTTCCGATGCCGAGCTGCTGGGCATGGGCAGCCGAACCGAGAAAGAGCGCGCAGAACGCCCCTGCTAGTAGCTGTGGAAGCCTCATCGTTTTCCTCTCCTCTTCCGTTTCCTCGTGGCGGCGCGGTTCAGCCGCGCTCGTCTCTTGGTGTATCGGCCCCGTGTCGCCTGGCGGCGACATCGGCGGGCGCGCGACAGGTGGCTCGCGTGCGCACCGGGGCTTCAGGGGCGGATCAGGTGGCGGCCTGAGCTGTCGTGTGCTTTCCCGGGCCGCACCCGATCATTTAACCCTCCTGAATCGAATTCATAAACATAAAAGAGCAATCACCAGGCCAACGCAAGCGCCCACCGAACCGCGGATTGGAGCGACGAAACACCTAGGCTGTGCCGGGAAATCTGCCGGGCCTGTCCGCATCGCTGGGCCGCCGGCACCCAGCCGCTGCCGTCGCGGCGATGGGTCCAAAGAGGGTCCGGAACAAGCGGCATTCCCCGTTGGGCAATCAAAGTCAGCGTTCGGACTCACAACTGGCCGGCCGTTGCGGTAAGGCAGATCGCGGCGACAACGTGGGTGGCCGATCGGCCGGATCAGCCGGCGATGCAGCGATATGCGTGGGACTGCCCAACCGGAGGAACCTGATGCCGATCTTGATCAAGGCCCTGGCAACGACCGTGATTGCCGCACAACTGGCTTGGATCACCCCACCCGCCCGGGCGGCGGACGAAGAGCCGTTTCGGATCGCGTCCGATGTCCAGTATCAGTTCCTCGCACACTGGGACGCCGCGCGGCTCAACCAGATCCTCCAGACGGAAACGCCCGATTTCTCCGGAATCCCGGTCTCCTATACGCCCGCGGTGAACGCCGTCGATCTCTATCGCGTGACCTACTCCTCCGTGATCCCGGAACGCGGCAACGCGCCGATCACGGCAACCGGTCTCATTGCGGTTCCCGCCACCGGCGGCACGGCTTTTCCGACGGTCTCGTATCAGCATGGCACCGTTTACTGGAAGCAGGAGGTGCCGTCCTATCCGGATCAATCGCCGGAAACGAAGCTGATGATCGCGCAGTTCGCCGGACAAGGCTACGTCGTCCTCGGCGCCGACTATTTCGGCATGGGCACCTCGAACGAGCCTGAAGGCTACATGGTGAAGGCAAGCCATCAGCAGGCCAGCTACGATATGCTGATGGCGAGCGGAGCCGTGCTCGACCATATGAACATCCGCAGCACCAATCTGCTCCTCACGGGCTGGTCGCAGGGCGGCTTCGTCACGATGGCATTCCTGGAGAAGCTCGAATCCGCTCAGGTGACGGTCTCCGCCGCCGCGACAGCCAGCGCACCGGTGGACGTGTTCGTGGCGCTGAACGGCTTCCTCAATTTCCCGAGGCCAAACGATGCATCCTGGGTGAACAGCCTCTTCATATTGTCGGCGTTCTCCTTCGAAAATTATTATGGTGTGCCGGGCCTCGCGCGGTCCGTTATCGAAGACGAGTACTATGAGCTTGCGCTCAAGGCGTATCAGCGCGAGCCGTTCGACCCGTCCGAGATACCGACGGATCTCCACAAGCTGATCAAGCCGCAATATTTCGATCCGCAGTTCTTTGCGGCATCGGCCTACGGCCGGCTGCTCGCGCAGACCGAGGCTTATCGTTGGGTGATCAGATCTCCGGTGCGCACCTACTATGGCGAGACCGACGAGGCGATCAGCACAGGTTTGGGCCGGCTGGCGATGACCTACCAGCGAGCGATGGGAAACGGTAACCCCACCGTCGACGCCGTTTCCACCGGGGCGACGACGCATCGCGGGACCTTCGCCAAAGCGGTTCCTCAGTGGAAAACCTGGTTCGACTCGCTGTAGCCGACGGTCCCGCCCCACACCGCAGCCGGATGGACGTCGGAACGCGAACCATTGAGCGAGTGCCGCAACGGGGGCACGATGCGCGACATCAAGCGTGCCACCCCCTTTTTTCTCGATCCTGGTGGAACCAGATCGGGGTTGGAGCCTGTTACCCTAAACGAGGCGGAGGAGGCGAACATCGCCCCACGTCCACGCGGGGGCAGGCCCCGGCACGCGGAACAGGCGGCCGGCGGAAGTGGCTGCGAGGACGGCCAACGCGTCCTCGAGCAGGTGTCGTCTCCTGTCCTGCTTGGCACGCTGAAACGGCCAAGCCAGCAGCCAACAAGAGGAGGGATTTCCGATGAGAGCACTTCAAAGGGTCGGCGATGTCGCCAGCGTCACTGTCGATGGCGCCCTTCGCACCGGCCGGATCACAGCAATCGATGCCCGCGACGCCTCGCTCGTCCTGGCGGACGGGCAGACGGTGACGCGACCGCGCGCCGCGCTGAAGGCCGTTCGGCCGGTGCGCAAGACCGCGCTGCGACGGCATCGCCACGTGCAGCGGGCCGAGCCGGACCTTGTCTGGAGCCGTGGCCCCGGCAAGCGCCGGGCCGGGTGGAGGTGAGGCGCAGGCGGCCGAGCCGCCTGCGCGACCGCGCCCGAATGGCCTGAATACGGTGCGCGGCCCCTTGCGGACCGCCTCCCCGCGCACTCGGTGACGGTCGTTCCCTGCCCGGCTTGCGGCCGGCAGACGATCGCTCACTGCTTGCATTGCGCGGTCCTTTTCGCCCTTGTGGTGAAAAGGGAAATAGGAACATGCGCAAGTTGATGGTCGCCGGCCTGATGGTGGCGGCAATCGTCGCGCCCGGGACCGGAAAGTCGGACGCGTCCCGGCAAGTCGGCCTCGCCGAGCGTCCGGGCGCCAGTGTGCGAGCGGCCTTGCCTCTCGACGGGGGCCGTTCTCCCGTCAGCCTGATCGCCGCCCGCAGAACCTGCAAGTCTGTCTCGAGCTGCCGCGAAGCCGTTCAGATGTGGTGTGACGGCTATGCGGGAGCCGACCGCGACAATGACGGCATTCCCTGTGAAAACGTCTGCCATTCCAAGAAAGAGGTCGACGCCATCCGCGCCGAGATCGGCTGTTGACCGAATGGGCTCGGGCCGACATTGCCGATCTGGCCCGTGCCCATAGACCGAGCGCCTGAGCCCCTCGGGCCCGGTGCCGGCGCGATCTCGACGCAGCTCCGTCCGACCATCTTCGTCCATTTGCCGCAACCGATCATCTCTGCGATGGCCCGGCGCTTGCTTTGACTGCAGAGCGTCCCGTCGGAGTGCGGCCGAAACACGAGGGCCATCCTGACTGGTTTCGCGCCCGCACCACGGCCGCCGCTCGGCCGGCCAGCCGAGACGCCGGGGCGTGAACGTCGACCCTGAAAAACGCCGAATAATCAGATGCCGACGGCGCCAAACAGGACTAGCCTTCCGGTTCAGCCTTCGGCGTCCTCGAACCATCTCCACGCGCCGAGCGAAGGCACAGAGCCAAGGTACTGCCGGCCGCAGGGGGCGGCCCGGCATTCCGGGCGGTGATCATCCGCCCTTCATAGGAGCTGTCGAATGTCGTTTTCGATGATGTCCCGTCGTACACTCCTGCAGGCCACGACCGCCCTGGCGGGCGCGCTGGCCATGCCGCGGTTCGGCTTCGCCGCCGATGCGCCCACCGGTGGCCGGCTCGTTGTCGCCGCCGATTCCGAACCCCGCAATCTGAACCCTGCCATGGTCGCCTCCAACGGCGTCTATTTCATCGCCAGCAAGGTCGTGGAACCACTGGCCGAGGCCTCCTTCGAGGACGGCGGGCTGGCCCCGCGGCTTGCCACCAGCTGGGAAGGCTCCGAGGACGGCTCCACCGTCACCTTCAAGCTGCGCGAGGGCGTGACCTGGCACGACGGCAAGCCGTTCACCTCCGCCGACGTCGCCTTCTCGGCGATGGAAGTCTGGAAGCCGCTGCAGAACATCGGCCGCTCGGTGCTGGCCAACCTGGAAAGCGTGGAGACGCCGGACGACAGCACCGCGATCTTCCACTTCTCCAAGCCGATGCCGCTGCAGCTGATGCGCAATGCGCTTCCGGTGGTCACCGCCGTGCTGCCCAGGCACGTCTACGAGGGCACCGACATTTCCGCCAACCCGGCCAACACCAGCCCCATCGGCACCGGGCCGTTCACCTTCGCCGAATACAAGCCGGGCGAGTATTACCGCCTGGCCCGCAACGAAACCTACTGGGGAGACGGCGAGCCCAAGCTCGACGAGATCATCTTCCGTATCCTGCCCGACCGGGCGGGGGCGGCGTCGGCGCTGGAGGCCGGCGAGGTCCAGCTGGCGGCCTTCTCGCAGGTGCCGCTGGCCGAGCTGGACCGGATCTCCAAGGTGCCCGGACTGGAGGTGGTCACCAAGGGCTACGAGGACCTTACCTACCAGTTGATCGTCGAGATCAACCATCGCAACGAGATCCTGTCGAACCTGAAGGTGCGTCAGGCGATCGCCCACGCCATCGACAAGGCGTTCGTCGTCGACACGGTGTTCCTGGGCTACGCGGAGGCGGCCACCGGGCCGGTCCCGCAAAATTCCAAGGAGTTCTACAACGCCGACGTGCCGGACTACGCCTTCGACGTGGCCAAGGCCAATGCGCTGCTGGACGAAGCCGGCTACCCGAAGAAGGACGGCGGCACCCGCTTCTCGCTGCGGCTCCTGCCGGCGCCGTTCTTCTCCGAAACGCGGAATTTCGGCCAGTATCTGCGTCAGGCGCTGGCCGCCGTCGGCGTCGACGTGGAGATCGTCAACAACGACGCGCCCGCCCACCTGAACGCGGTCTACAAGGACCACACGTTCGACCTGGCGGTGGGGGCCGCGGTGTTCCGCAGCGACCCGGCGATCTCGACCACGAACCTGGTGAAGTCCGGCCTGCCCGACGGCGTGTTCTTCTCCAACCAGGGCGGCTACGCCAACCCGAAGATCGACGCGATCATCGAGGAGGCGCTGGTTACGGTGGATGCGGAGAAGCGCATCAAGCTCTACGACCAGTTCCAGGTGCTGGTGGTGGAGGACCTGCCGCTGATCAACGTGGCGGAGTGGAGCTTCACGTCGGTCGCCTCGACCGATCTGGTCAACGTCGCCAACAACCCGCGCTGGGTGGTGTCGAACTGGGCCGACACGGGGCTGAAGTCCTGAGCATCGCGGTGACGGAAGCGGCAAGACGGCGGCCGGCATGCGACGCACGCTGCGGCTGATCCGGCGGCGTGCGATCAGCAGCATCCCGGTGCTGCTGATCGTCGTCGTCGGTACGTTCCTGATGATGGAGCTGGCCTCCGGCGATGCCGTCGACGCCTACCTGGTGTCGCTTGGCGGCGGCGACGCCGGGCTGGCGGAGCAACTGCGGACGAGCTACGGGCTCGACCAGTCGACGTTCGCGCGGCTGCTTCTCTACGTGTCGTCGCTCGCCCAATTCAACCTTGGGCATTCGGTCGCCTTCAACCGGCCGATCCTCGACGTCATCCTCGAGCGGCTGCCGAACACGCTGTGGCTGATGGGCAGCGCCACCGCGCTGGCCTTCACCCTCGGCTCGGCGCTGGGCATCGTCGCCGGCGCCCGGCCCGGCAGTGCGCTGGACCGTGGTCTCTCGGCAGGGTCGCTGGCGCTCTACGCGGTCCCGAGCTTCTGGCTGGGCCTCGTCCTCAGCCTCGTCTTCGCGGTGCAGCTCCGATGGTTTCCGACCTCGGGCATCGAGACGATCGCGTCGGGCAAGACCGGCATCGACCGGGCGCTCGACATCGCCTGGCATCTGGTGCTGCCGGTCTCGGCGCTCGGCGTGCTCTATCTGGCGCTGTTTCTCAGGATGATGCGAGCCGGCATGGCCGAGGTCTGGCGGCAGGAGTTCGTATTGGCCGCCCGCTCCAAGGGACTGGCGCGGCGGCGGATCGTGCTGCGCCACGTCGCCCGCAACGCGCTGCTGCCGCTTGTCACCGTCCTCGGACTTCAGGCGGCAACCATGCTCGGCGGCAGCGTCGTGATTGAAAGCGTGTTCGCGATCCCCGGCTTCGGTCGCCTCGCCCAGGAAGCGGTGGCTGCGCGCGACACGCCGCTGCTCATGGGGATCATCGTCGTCAGCGCGGTGCTGGTGATCCTCGTGAACCTTCTGGTCGACATCGCCTACGCCTGGCTCGACCCGCGCGTCGGCAGCGGCGAGGCCTCCGCATGAGGACGTTTCTGCGGCGTTTCCTCCGTTCGCCCGAAGGCATGCTGGGACTGGTCGTGCTGCTGCTCATCGCGGCCATTGCCCTGTGCGCGCCGCTGGTGTTTCCCGGCGACCCTCTGGCGATTGCCGGACGGCCGCTGCTGGCGCCGTTCGCCGACCCTCGCTTTCCTCTCGGCACCGATCAGCTCGGCCGGGACCTCGCGGCCGAGCTGATGCATGGCGCACGCACCTCGCTGCTGGTCGGCATCTCCGCCGCGGTGGCGGCGATCGTCGTCGGCTCGCTGGTGGGCACCGTTGCCGGCTTCTTCGGCGGTCTCGTCGACGAGGCGATGATGCGGGTGGTCGATGCCTTCCAGATCGTGCCGGGCTTCCTGCTGGCGCTGGCCTTCGTCAGCGTCACCGGGCCGTCGCTGGCCGTCATCGTCGCGGCGATCGCGCTGGGCGCCTGGCCGGGGCCGGCACGGCTGGCACGCGCCGAGGTGCTGTCGATCCGCGAGCGCGACTACATCGCCGCCGCCCGCGTCATCGGCATGCGGCCGGCCGAGATCGCCTTCAAGGAGATCCTGCCGAACGCCCTGCCCCCGGTGCTCGCGCTCGTGTCGGTCATCGTCGCCAGCGCGGTGCTGATCGAGGCGGCCCTGTCGTTCCTCGGGCTTGGCGATCCCAACAGCGTCACATGGGGTTCGATGATCGCGGAGGGGCGCAACATGCTGCGCAGCGCCGCCTATCTCTCCATCATCCCCGGCCTTGGCCTGGTGGCCACCGTGCTCGGCGTCTACCTGTTCGGCGAAGGCCTGGTGGACAGCCTTGCGTTCCGCCGGAGGCGCGCATGAGCGATCTGCTCGCCAGCATTCGGGACCTGTCGGTCTCCTACCGGTCGGACGGCCAGACGGTGCACGCGCTGCGCGGCGTCGATCTCGACCTGCGGGCCGGCGAGAAGCTCGCCGTCATCGGCGAAAGCGGATCCGGCAAGAGTACCTTTTCGCTGGCGCTCGCGGGGCTGCTTCCCGACGCGGCAAACCTGGGCGGAACCATCGCCTGGCCGGGACTCGGCCACCCGCCCCGCGCCGGCCGCGACATCGGTGTGGTGTTTCAGGATCCCGGATCGAGCCTCAACCCGGTGCTGAAGATCGGCGAGCAGGTGGCCGAGGGTGCGCGCCGCCATCTGGGCCTCAAGCGGACGGCGGCCCGGGAGCGGGCACGCGAGCTGCTCGCCCGGGTGCGGATCCCACACCCCGAGCAGGCGCTGGATGCCTATCCGCACCAGTTCTCCGGCGGCCAGCGGCAGCGCATCGCGATTGCCGGCGCCATCGCGGCGCGTCCCGCCCTCCTGATCGCCGACGAGGCGACCAGTGCGCTGGACACGGTGGTCCAGGCGGAAATCGCCGCGCTGCTGGACACGCTGGTGCGCGAAGAGGCGATGACGCTGCTGTTCGTCACCCACGACATCGCGCTCGCCGCCGGCCTGTCGGATCGCCTCGCCGTGTTCCGCTCGGCCGAGCTGGTGGAGGTCGGCGAGACGGCGCGGGTGATCCACGAGCCCCAGGCCGCCTACACGCGCGACCTCATCGCCGCACACATCGACTTTGCCTCGCCCCGCCTCGTCGGAGAGCTGACGCGATGAGCGATGTCGTCCTGTCCGTCCGCGATCTCGGCAAGGTCTACCAGAGTCGCGGTCGCCGGGTGACGGCGCTGGAGAATGTGTCGTTCGACCTGCGCCAGGGCGAAACGCTGGGCCTAGTCGGGCCGTCGGGCAGCGGCAAGTCCACGCTGGCGCGCGTGCTGATGCGGCTGACCGAGCCGGATACAGGAACGGTGACGCTCGCCGGAGAGGACTGGCTGGCGCTGCCCCAGAGCGCACTCCGGAGACGGCGTGCCACCGCGCAGATGGTGTTTCAGGATCCGCTGGCGGCGTTCAACCCGCGCGCCACCATCGGCGGGGCGCTCAGCGATCCGTTGCGCATCCACGGGATCGTCGCGCGGGCCGCGCGCCCGCGCCGGATCGCCGAATTGCTGGAGCGCGTCGGGCTTCCCACCGACTTCGCGCGCCGCCACATCCACGAGGTCTCGGGCGGCCAGCGCCAGCGCGTGGCGATCGCCCGGGCGCTCGCCACCAATCCCCGGCTGATCGTGCTGGACGAGGCGGTGTCCGCCCTCGACGTGTCGGTGCGCGGGACGATCCTCACGCTGCTTGCCGAGCTGCAGGCGCACGAGGGTCTCGCGTACATCTTCGTCGGACACGATCTCGCCGTGGTGCGGGTGATTTCCCACCGGGTCGCGGTCATGGATGCCGGGCGGATCGTCGAGACCGGACCGGTGGCCGATGTCGTCGCGAACCCGCAGTCGGACACGGCGAAGGCCCTCGTGGCGGCGACGCCGCGGCTGATGTAGGTCCACTCCCAATCGGATGGAGATCCCGGAGCTGGCAGCGAGACCGGCTCCGGAACAAACGGTCAGTAGCGGACCATGCCGGCGTCGACGTTGATGGTCTGGCCGGAGATCCAGCGCGCGTCGTCGGAGGCGAGGAACGCCACCACGTCGGCGATGTGCTCGGGCTGTCCCCGCCCCTTCACCGCCTGCAGCATCTCGACGAAGTCGAACGCCGCCATGTGCGGGCTGGTCTTCACGCCGTCGCTCTCGGTAAGGCCTGGCGTGACGGAGTTGGCGGTGATCCCGTACGCGCCGAGTTCGGTCGCCAACGCCCGCATGAAGCCGATGACGCCGCCCTTCGCCGCGATGTAGGCGGCCATGTTCGGCGTGCCGGCAAAGAAGGCGTTCGAGGCAATCGATATGACCCGGCCGGGCTTGCCCTTGGCCCGCATCTGGTCGGTGGCGGCCCGGCTTACCAGGAAGGTCCCGGTGAGGTTCGTCCCGATGATCTGCTGCCAGTGGTCAAGGTCGACATCGTCCCAGGCGATGAACGGCACGATGCTGGCGTTGTTCACGAGGATATCGACGCAGCCCATCTCCGCGTCGATCGCCTCGAACAGCGCCGTCACCGAGGTCGGACTGGAGACGTCGGCGGAAATGGCCTTCGCGCCATGCCCGATCGCCTCGGCGGCCGCCACGCCGCCAGCCTCGTTGAGGTCGCTGATGATCACCGTCGCGCCGTCGGCCGCCAGCCGCGCGGCGATCGCCCTGCCGATGCCCTGGGCCGCGCCGGTGACCAGCGCCGTCTTGCCCGCCAATCTGTCGCTCATGTCCTGCTCCCTTGCGTCATGAAACTCAGGCCGCGCCGTCGATGACGGCCAGCGCGGCATCGATCCCGTCTCCGACGCTCACCTTGTGCCCGAGCGCACCGAGCGCGCCGGCATAGGCGGTGAGCGCCGCGATCGCGTAGATCGGCTGGGCCGTCGGACCCATGTGACCGATGCGGGTCAGCTTGCCGAGGGTCGCCCCGCGGCCGGCGGAGAACACCACGCCGTAGCGCTCGCGTGCCGCATGGCGCAGCGCCGCCTCGTCGATGCCGTCGGGCGTGCGCACCGCCGTGGTGGTCGGCGACGCGATGTCGTCGCTCGCCGTCCAGATGGTGAGACCCATGGCCTTCAACCCCGCGCGGGTCGCCCGGGCCGTCAGCGCGTGGCGGGCCCAGACGGCTTCCGGCCCTTCGGAGAGGTAGAGATCGAGGGCCGCGTCAAGGCCGTTGATCTCGGCGACCGAGGGTGTGAACGGAAACGGCTTGTCCTTCGACCAGGCGTTCTCCCAGTCGACGATCGAGAGCATCGAGGCGCGCGGCGCGGCCTTGTTGGCCTTCATCTTTTCCCAGGCGCGCTCGCTGACGCCGAGCATGGTGAGGCCCGGCGACCCGCCGAGGCACTTGTTGGGACCGGAGACGAAGAGGTCCGCGTGACACGCCTCCGGATGCACGTCCATGCCTCCGAACGAGGAGACCGCGTCGACGATCAGATAGGCGCCGTTTTCCGCCACGATCGCGCCGATCTTGTCGATCGGGTTGATGGTGCCCGACGGCGTGTCGTGGTGGCAGGCGGAGACGACGGTGATCTCCGGATGCTTGCGGAACATCTCGGCGACGGCGTCGGGGCTGATCGCCTCGTTGTAGGGAACCTCGATCTCCAGGAGGTTCGGCGAATAGCGCAGCGCCCAGAAGCCGAAGCCCTTGCCGTAGACGCCGGAGGCGAGATTGAGGACGGTGTCGTCCGGCGTGATCAGCGAGGCGGCAGCGGCCTCGAGCCCCAGCACAGGCTCGCCCTGCTGGATCACCGGACGGTTCGACAGGCGCATGGCCGTCTGCGCCTTGTCGACGACGCGCTCGTAGAAGGCCTGGAAGGCGGGATCGTAGTCGTAGAGCACCGGCCGTCCGAGCCCCTGCAGGACTTCCGGGTAGGCGTTAACCGGACCCGACGTCAGGGTGATCACCGGCGGCCGTTCGTTGGAATAGCGCATCTCATCCTCATTGCCCGATGGCGGGACTTGCCTGATCGACGACTGGCCGGGTCGGATTCCGACCGCCAAACGCGGCGCAGACGACGTTCGAACCCGGTCCTATTCGTAGAATAGCGTGCCGCTGCGATAGGTCTTGAAGTTCTCCATGTCGTGGGAAAAGAACAGCTCGGCGTCGTGCTCTTCGGCAAGCTGCTGCACCCGGCGCATGGAGGCGACGCCGGCCACCGGGTCGATGTGGAACGATGCCTGGCACAGCGTTTCCAGGCTCTGCTGGGTGTAGGCCGCGTCGATGGTGAACAGGATCGGTCGCCGGTTGGCGAGGGTCACCATCAGGCTGTAGTGGCCGATGGAATGGCCCGGCGTGAAGAACAGCTTCACGCCCTTGGCGAGTTCCACGTCGCCCTCGATGCCCTCGAAGGTGGAGTTCTGGGCGGTGGTGCCGGCCGCGAGCTGGTCGGTCATGCCGCGCGCCTCGGCCGCCTCGGCGGAGAAGCTGACGTCGGAGTAGCCAAGCCGCTCGAAGGGCTGCGGGTTGCAGGCCTGGGGCACCTCCGAGACGTGGCAGATCTTCTTGGCGTCGGGCAGATGCTTGTTGCCGCCGCAATGATCGAAGTGGAAGTGGGAGTTGAAGACCACGTCGATGTCCTTCGGCTCCAGACCGATGAGCTTGAGCGCGCCGGGGATCGTCTGATCGGCCGTCTGCATCGGCTTCTCGAAGGGCAGCACCTTCATGACGTGGTCGTAGTCGTAGCCGGTGTCGATGAGGAACCGGCCCTCCGCGTGCTCGACCAGGATCGAATAGACCGGAAAGCGGACCTCCCCGCCCGGGCCCTTGTTCCAGAAGACGTGAAATCCGTCGAGCACCAGCGAGCCGCCGTCGAGCAGGTAAACCTTGGTATCTGACATGGGTGCCCTCCATTCACAGTGGGCCCGCCCGAAGGCGGCGGATTGCAGGGTCAAACCATCAGCGCACGCCGCGCTCGTAGGGCAGTCCAAGGGCCGCAGGCAGGCTCGACCGCCGGCCGAAGGCGACGAGCATGACCATGACGGCGAGGAACGGGATCATCTGGATCACGTCGGTCGGAATGTTCACGCCTGCCACCTGCAGCGCGGTCGTCAGCGCCAGGCACAGGCCGAAGACGAAGGCGCCGACGAGCACCCAGAGCGGCCGGCCGCGCGACAGCATCGCCAGCACGATGCCCAGGAAACCCGCGCCGTTGGTGATGAAGGGCACGAACAGGCCGGCGCCGACGTTGGCGAGATAGGCGCCGCCGAGGCCGGCGAGCGCGCCCGTGACCATCACCGCGAAGGCGCGGGTCCCCGTCACGTTGACGCCGGTCACGTCGAGGGCCGCCGGCTTGTCGCCCGCCGCCTGCAGATTGAGGCCGAGCTGGGTACGCCGGTAGACGAACGCCAGCACCGCCACCAGCGCCACGGCGAGATAGACGATCAGGTGGTGGCGGAAGAAAGCGGGGCCGAGCACTGGCAGATCGGACAGCACCGGGATGACGACCGGATGCGCCGCCGGCAGGCGCGGATAGGTGCGCGAGAACTGGAAATGGTGCAGCAGCGCCGTCAGCCCCTCGAACCCGAGCGTCAGGCCGATGCCGATGACGATCTGGTTGAGGCCGAACCGGACGCAGAGGATCACCATGATGAGCGCCACCGCCATGCCCCCGGCCATACCCGCGAGAAAGCCGAGCCACATGGACTCCGACAGCCAAGCCCCGAGGAAGCCGGTGTAGGCGCCGAAGATCATCATGCCTTCGATGCCGATGTTGAGGACGCCCGCCTTCTCCGACATCTGCTCGCCGAGGCCGGCGAGCAGCAGCGGCACGGCGGCGGTCACCGCCCCGAACAGGAGCGCCCCCAGGAAGACGCTGGAGAACAGGTCCGCCATGTCCTAGCTCCCCGCTCGCGACTTGAGGCGATGGTCGATGTACTCGGCGATCGCCAGCACGATCAGCACGATGGCGACCAGCACCAGGGTGAAGTCGTTGGGCACGCCCATGCGCCGGGCGGCGCTCTCGCCACCAATCGAGAGCACCGACAGCAGCCCCACGAAGGCGATCGCCGCGAAGCCGTTGAAGCGCGCCAGGAACACCATCGGGATGACCGTCAGCGCGTAGCCGGGATTCCAGTTGGCGCGAACGTTGCCCTGCACGCCCAGCACGTCGAGCGCGCCGCCCATGCCGCACAGCCCGGCCGAGAGCGCGAACACGGCCACCGTAAGGGCCGGTACGTCGAGGCCGGCATGGATTGCGGCGCGCGGGTTCGCCCCGACGATCCGAAGCTTCAGGCCAAAGGAGGTGCGCGTCATCATCAGGTGCACGGCGACGATCGCCACCAGCCCAGCGACCAGACCACCGGAAATGGTCGTGTCGAACAGGCGCGGGATCCGGTCGGCGACGGGCAGCGTGCGGGTCTGCGGCACGGTGGTCGCCGGGTCGAGGAAGATCAGCTTGACCAGCACGTTGGCGAGCGAGGCGCCGAGGAAGGTCATCATCAAGGTGGTGATGATCTCGTTGACGCCCTGGTAGGCCTTGAGCAGCGCCGGAACCAGTGACCAGACGACCGCGACCGCCGTCGCGATCACCATCGCCACGAGCAAGGTGGCCCAGGAGGGCATCACCTCAATCAGGAACGGCGCGGTCGCGGCGGCTGCGACCGCGCCGAGCAGGAACTGGCCGTCGCCGCCGAGATTCCAGATGCCGGCGCGGAAGGCGACGATCATCCCGGCAGCCAGCATCAGCAGCGGCGCCATCCGCGTCAGCGTCTGCTGTACGCCGGTCGGCGACAGCAGCCCGCGCTGGACGACGTAGGTGTAGTAGCGCAGCGGATCGACGCCGAGCGCCAGCAGCAGGAGACCCGCCAGCGCGAGCGCCATCACGACCGGTCCGATGGTCATCAGGAGCCGCTTGCCGAGCGGGCGGATCCAGTGCGGCCCGCCGGCCGGTGCATCGGTGTCCTGATCCGCGGAGAGGCTGCCCATGGTCATGCGTCGAGCCCGATCATCAGCCGCCCGACCTCGGTGCGGGCCTCGTCGCCGTAGTCCACGATGCCGGCGATCCGCCCTCGTTCCATGACAGCGATGCGGTCGCACAGACTGAGCAGCTCCTCCAGGTCGGTCGAGATCACCACCACCCCCTTGCCCTGGCGCGCGGCCTCCAGGATGCGCTGCCGGATCGCCAGCGTGTTGGCGAGATCGAGGCCGTAGGTCGGCTTGTTGTAGACGACGAGGCGCGCCCCTTCGGCGAGCTCGCGCGCCAGCACCACCTTCTGCACGTTGCCGCCGGAAAGCTGGCCGATAGCGGTGTTCCGGCTCGGGGTGCGGACGTCATAGTCCTTGATCAGCCGGTCGGCGTGGCCCTCGATGCGGGCGGTCTGCTCGATCGGGCCCTTCCAGAACGGCGGCTCGCCGATCTGCTTGACGAAGAAGTTGATGGCGACGGGAAACGACCCGACGGTCCCCTCGCCCAGCCGGTCGTCGGTCAGGTAGCGCAGCCCGAGCCGGCGTCGTGCCGACACGGCCAGCCCGGCGATCGGCTGTCCGTCGAACAGGATCTCGCCGGAACCATCCCGGCGCTGACCGGACAGGACCTCGGCCAACTGCTTCTGGCCGTTGCCGTCGATGCCGGCGATCCCGAACACCTCGCCCGGCCGCACGTCGAAGGAGATGCCGGACAGCGCCGGCGTGTTGGCGCCCGCCGGCAGCGACAGGCCGCGCACCGACAGCAGCGGCGCCACGTCGTCGGCGATCAGGCTGCGCGCCCGGCGTTCGGCCTCGGGATCGTCGCTGCGGATGCCGAACATCATCTCCACGATCTCGGCGATGAGGCTGTCCTCGTCCCGGCCCTGAACCCGCTCCGGCCCCAGTTCACCGACCTTGCGGCCGAGCTTCAGAACCGAGATGCGGTCGCCGAACGCGGTCGCCTCGCGCAGCTTGTGGGTGATGAAGACGACCGACAGGCCGCGCGCCACCAGGCGGCGCATGAGCGCGCCCAGTTCGTCGATGCCGGACGGCGTCAGCATCGAGGTGGATTCGTCGAGGATCAGGACCCGGCTGCCCCTGAGCAGCGCGCGAAGGATCTCCACCATCTGCTGCTCGCCCAGCGACAGGTCGCGGGCGAGCGCATCGAGATGGATGCGCATGCCGAGCTGGGTCGCCAGATCGTTGACCCGCTCCGCAAGCCGTTGCTTGCGGGGCCGCTGCCACCAGGGCGCGCCGAGCAGCAGGTTCTCCGCGACCGTGAGGGTCGGGACCAGCATGGCGTGCTGGAAGACCGTCCCGATTCCGAGCCCCAGGGCCTCCCGGGGCGATCCGATCGACCGCGTCGCGCCGTCGATCCGGATCTCCCCCTCGTCGGGATGCAGGAGCCCCGACAAAAGCGCGATCAGCGTCGACTTGCCGGCGCCGTTCTCGCCGAGCAGCACGTGCACCTCGCCCGGCCACAGGTCGAGATCGATGGAATCATTGGCGACGATGCCCGGAAACCGCTTCGTCACGCCCCTGAGCGAGACGATCGAGCGGTCATCCGAGACCGGATCTGCAGCTGGTTGAGCCGATGCGGACACGCGCACATCCGTTCCTTGAAAATCGCGGATGAAGGAGGGACGGCAACCGCCCCTCCCTCCCGACCGACGCGCGCTACTGCGCGACGTCGGTCATCAGGGCGCGCACATCCGTCGCCTCCCACACCGGGTCGACGGCGAGCTTGCCCGACACGATGTCCGCCTGAACGGCTTCCATCGCGGCCCAGGCGTCGGGGTCGGCCTGCGGCGTCTTCAGAAGGCGCACGGAACCGTCCTTGACGCCGATCGCGTAGTTCTTGGTGCCGTAGGTGCCGGCCTTCAGGTCGTCGATCATCGCGGTCACGACGGGCGTCATGTCCCAGATCACCGACGACAGCAGGTAGCCCTTGTCGATGGACGACTTGTCGCCGATGACGTCGATGAACAGCACCTTGCCGCCGTCAGCCGCCTTGGTGGTTTCGACCGCCTGGAGCATGCCGAAGCTGGAACCGTTGCCCTGGCCGAAGATGATGTCGGCACCGGCCGCGATCACGCTCTCGGTGACGCGCTTGCCGCCGGCCGCGTCGCTGTAGGCGGCGGGACCGATCACGGCATAGATCAACTTCGCGTCGGGATCCGTCGCCTTGACGCCCTGGGCGAAGGCGGCCGACTGGGCGTTCCAGGCCGGCGGCTCGCCGGACACCACGATGCCGATGGTCTTGGAGCGGCTCTGCTTGGCCGCCAGCACGCCCGCAAGGTAGGCGCCCTGGTGGCCGGACAGGGTGTAGTCGCCAATGAGGCCGGCCTTGCTCAAGCTCGGCGAGTCGACGATGGCAACCGGTACCTTGGTCTCCTCGGCGATTTCCGCGGCGGCAGTGTTGTAGCCGCTGGCGTGCGCGATCATCAGGTCCGCGCCGTCTTCGGCCAGCTCGCGCAGGGTCGGCCGCACGTCGCCGTAGCCGAGCCCCTGGGCGACGATGAGCTCGACACCAGCCGCGTCGGCAGCGGCCTGCGCAGCGTCGATGCCCTGCTGGTTCCAGCCGAAGTCGGTGCCCTCTTCCGGCGTCAGGATGGCGATCTTGTCCACCTCCGCCGCAAAGACCTGTGCCGTCAACGCACTCGCGAAGACCATCACACCTGCTGCAGTCATCAGTTGCTTTTTCATATTCCCCACTCCGCTCTGGACTTGATTGGCTTTCTGTGGAAGCTCTTTTAACGCAACGCAGAAACTCGCAGGCTACCCAGTGAATCCATCTTTAGTTGCTATGTCATGTGCAATTCTCTTGTTTCCTCATGCCGGCTACGCGGTCGAGTTGCACGAAATCGACGTGGACCGCGGAACCGGAAATCTTGAGAAGACGCTGCTGGAGATCGCGAATACGGGAGACAGCGAACTCTCCTGCACCGCAGAACTGGCGCACTGGTATTCCGAACCCGTCGCGACGATCGCCGCCGGATCGACCGCGGTCATCGACCTCTGGTTCGCCCCCCGGACCGGCACGTTTGCCCTCCTGAACCCGTCGGAGGACAACATGCCGGTCGAGAGGCTCTGGTGCGGGATCGCGGGCCGCGCATACGAGACCCGGGACGCCCTGCCGCTCCATCCGGACGCGGCCGGACCGCGGCGCATCGCCTGCGCCGCGTCGGAAGATCGGGTCGTCTGCGAGTAGGCCCGCATGGCGCGCCGCTACTTGCCGGACTTCTTGGCGACCAGCGCCTTGAGCGTGTCGTACTCCTTCTCGACCGCCGGATCGGCCTTGACCAGCTCGTCGGCAAGCTTGGCAAACTCGGCGTTCATCTTGGCCTGCTGATCGGCGGGAAGCTCATTGATGACGCCGCCGTTCTCGGTCCAGATCCTGTAGGTCTTCTCGACGTTCTCAACGCCCCAGGGGAACACCTTCTCCTCGGCCGCGCGGCCGGCCTCGACGATCGCCTTCTGCACGTCCTCCGGCTGCGACTGGAACCAGTCCTCGTTGACCACCGTGACCGAGACGATCTCCGCGAAGCGCAGGTCGGTGATGTTCTTGCCGACGTCGTAGTACTTGAAGGCGGTGAGGATCGGCATGCCGACCAGAAGGCCGTCGAGACCGCCGCTCTGCAGCTGCGGCACCACTTCGGAGAGCGCCAGCGGCAGCGGGATCGCCCCGAGCTGCTCCATCGGCTTCACCTGCATGGGCGAGGCGAAGGTGCGGATCTTCAGCCCCTGAAAGGCATCGAGATCGGTGACCGGCTTCATGGTGAAGACCACGGTCGGGCTGTTGTAGATCGCCCCGATGACGCGCAGTCCCTTGTCCAGGAACATCGTCTCCATGTGATCCCGGTACTCCGGGTCGTGGATCGCGGCGTCGACGTCCTGAGGCGTCTTGAAGAGGCCCGGCACATCGAACGCCTGGAAGCGCGGATCGACGTTGGTCATGAACGAGGTCGGCGTCGTGAACGCCTCGATGGTGCCGAGCAGAACGCCCTCCGACATGCGCGGGATCGGACCCAGCTGGCTCGCCGGATAGATCTCGGTCTTCACCTTGTCACCCACCCGCGCGGCCAGTTCCTCGACGAACACCTTCTGCCACTCGTGCTGAACGTCGTTGATGGTCGCCGAGGCGAGCTTCATCGTCGTCTGGGCGGCGGCCGGCATCACGGTTGCGGAAAGAGCGAACAGTGCGAAGGCACCGCCCAGGAGTGCCGTTCCGGCTTTTGTCTTCAACATGGATCGAAGTCCCTCTGGCTTGTTTGTTAGCGACCACCGAGTGCCAGCGAGATGGCCGGCACGTAGGTGATGACGAGAAGCGCGGCGACCTGGACGGCGACGAACGGCCAGACGCCCCGGTAGAGCTGGTGGGCAGGAACCCCGGTCACGGATTGCGCCACGAACAGGTTCAGCCCGAACGGCGGGGTGAACATTCCGATGGCGAGGTTGACGCTCATCACCACACCGAAGTGGATCGGATCGATGCCGAGCGACACGGCGATGGGGACCAGCAACGGTGCCAGCACGAGGATCGCCGAGGTCGGATCGAGCACGCAGCCGATGAGCAGCAGCAGGGCGTTCACGCACAGCAGGAACTGCGCGCCGGACATGTCGAGCGCCTGGATCGATGCGATGATCGCCTGGGGCACCCCCTGGGTGGTGAGCAGCCAGGTGATGACGCCGGCGGTGGCCACGATGATCAGGATCTTCGCCGAGAGGATCGCCGATTCCGATGCGGCGCGAACGATGTCGCCCCAGCTCATCGACCGGTAGACGAACCGCGCCACCAGCATGGCGTAGAAGGCGGCGACGCCGCCGGCTTCCGTCGGCGAGAACCAGCCGCCGTAAATGCCGCCGAGCACCACCACCGGCATCAGCACACCCCAGGCGGCCGCCTTCGTCGTGCGCACGACGGTGGCGACGTCGAAGCCGCCGGTGCGGGGAATGCCGGCCCGGATCGCGACGATCACGATGTAGCTCGCCATGGCGGCGGCGATCAGCAGGCCCGGCAGGATGCCGGCCATGAACAGCTTCGGGATCGACTGTTCGGCCGCCAGGCCATAGAGGATCAGCGCGATGGACGGCGGGATGACGATGTCGATCGCGCCGGACGCCGCGAGCAGGCCGCCGGAACGTTCGCGGCCGTAGCCCGACGCGATCAGCTTGGGATAGAGCGTCTTGCCCAGCGCCGCGACGGCCGCAACGCTGGAGCCCGAGATCGCACCCAGCATCGCCGAAGCGCCGATGGTCGCCACGCCCAGACTGCCGGGCACCCGGCCCGTCAGCGCCAGCACCCAGTCGATCAGACGGCGGGCGATGCCGCTCTTGCCCATCAGTTCGCCGGCAAACACGAAGAACGGCACCGCCAGGAGGGCATAGTTGTCGAGGCCGCCGAAGATCACCTGCTGGAGCACCAGCGGCGGCAGCGGCAGCACGAACGCGAGGGTGGCCGCGGCGGCGGCGAGAAACACCAGGAACACCGGCAGGCCGATCGCCAGCAGCACGACGGGAAGGACGGCAAGCGTCAGGATCATCGGACACGCTCCGCCTTGCCCGGCGCATCCGCACCGGTGAGGAGCAGGAACCCGTCGCGCAGCAGGTAGACGAACGAGATGACGGCCATCGCCCCGAAGCCGAACAGCAGGATCCCGTGCGGGATCGTCATCGGCACACCGAGCGTCATGCTGGTCGTTCCGATCTTGGTAAGCCGGCTAACATAGCTCCAGGAAGCAAGACCGGCGTAGGTGGCGGTAGCCAGCGTGACGGCGTCGTGGATGATGAAGATCACCCGTCTGAAGCGAGGATGCGCGTAGGTGGGCAGCAGATCGATCGCGATGTGGGTGCGGCGGGCCAGCGCCAGCACGGCGCCGATGACGACGACGAAGACCATGGAAAACACCATGACCTCGTCGGTGCCGGTCAGCGACGTGCGAAACAGGTAGCGTCCGGCGGCATTGGCCACGTTGATGAGCACGACGGCGATCAGGACGAGGCCGAGCAGCGTCTCCAGCGCGGAGCCGATGGCGCGGCCGCCGGCGGCCAGCGGCCGCCCATCCACCCCACGCTCGCTCTCGGCGGCGGGCACCGGCATCGCCTCAGCCCCTCCCCTCGAGAATGCGGCGGACGGCGATCAGCTTGCCGGCGCGTTCGGCCTGGAGCGCGGCGATCTTCTCGGGCGTGTAGGCATAGATGCCCTCGCCCGATTTCAGGCCCAGCTTGCCCTCGCCCGTCTTCGCCTCGACCAGGGGCGCAATGTCCGCCCGGTCGCACAGATCGGCGTTGAGGAACGAGGAGACGGAGCGGTAGATGTCGAGGCCGGCCATATCGAGAAGCGCCATCGGCCCGACGACCGCGAGCTTGTATCCGATGCCCCAGGACACGCAGATGTCGGCGTCTTCGGGTTCGATGACCCCGCGCTCGACCAGGTCGACGACCTCGCGCAGCAGCGCGTAGAGCACCCGGTTCTCGACGAAGCCCGGAACGTCCTTCTTCACCACCACCGGCAGCAGGCCGAGTGAACGGATGAGAGCGCGGATGGTGGCGACCGTCTCCGGCGCGGTCTGCTCGCCGGCGATCACCTCGATCATCGGGATGATGTGCGGCGGGTTCGACCAGTGCATGCCGACGAAGCGCGCCGGATGGGAGATGTGCGCCTGGAGGGTGGTGATCGGAATGCCCGAGGTGTCGGATGCGACGATCACGTCGGGTCCGACCAGTCCATCGATCTCGGCATAGACGGAGGCCTTGATGGCGCTGTCCTCGGGCACGTTCTCGATGACGAGTTCCGCGCCCTCGACGGCTTCGGCGATGGAGGCCACAAAGCGGATCTCGCCGGCGCCCTCGGCCGGGACCTCGATGCCGAGGCGGTCGAGCACGGATTCGGCGACGGTCACCGCCGCCTGCGCGCGTGCGACCGCCGCCGGAGAGGCGTCGCAGGCAACGACGTCCAGTCCGCCGCGCGACAACCGCGCGGCGATGCCCGGACCCATCGTCCCCAGACCGATGAGGGCGATGCGCTTCATGCTACGCGGCCGCCGCGATCGTGCTCTGACGCTCGCCGAGGGCGACCTGGAAGCCCTCGCGCGCCACCAGGCCTGCCAGCCACTTGTCGAGGTTCGGTGTCGCCTTGCGCTCGATGTCGAAGCCCATGCACCGCTTCAGCACCGGCGCCAGCGCGATGTCGGCGATGGTCAGCTTGCCGAGCGCAAAGAACGCCTTGCCGGCAAGGTGCGCGTCGGCGATGGCGAGCAGGCCGTCCATTTCCTTGGCGGCCGCGGCAAAGGCGCCGGTGCGCTCCTCGGCCGGCAGCTTGGTCTCCTTGAACAGCGTCAGGTAGGGCGCGTTCACCGAGGCGAGCACCCAGTCCATCCAGCGCTCGACTTCCGTGCAGTCTGCCGGCGT
The DNA here is from genome assembly GCF_053628695.1 of Amorphus sp. MBR-141. Classification (NCBI taxonomy): domain Bacteria; kingdom Pseudomonadati; phylum Pseudomonadota; class Alphaproteobacteria; order Hyphomicrobiales; family Amorphaceae; genus Amorphus; species Amorphus sp. MBR-141. The sequence goes on along the minus strand of NZ_JBRJGW010000010.1, from coordinate 85,456 downwards.
GGCCCCGGTCAGAGCGGCGCCGCGCGTCGCTGCCAGGTAACGCAGGATGGTGTTCGATTCCCAGATCGAGGTGTCGCCGTCGATGAGCGTCGGCACCTTGGCGTTCGGGTTGAGCGCCAGGTAGTCGGCGGTCTGGGTGTTGTTGAACTGGCGGCCGTAGTCCTCGCGGACATAGGCGGCGCCGAGTTCTTCGAGCATCCAGATGACCTTCTGGACGTTGCCGGACGTCTGGCGGCCGAGAAGCTTGATGGTTTCCATTGGTTCAGACCGTTTTTTCGAGGGAACTGCCCGCCGCAGAAGCCGACGGGGAGCGGGTGAGGCTGAGGAGGAAGACGACCGCGCCAATCACGTTGGCAGCGATCGCCCAAAGCCCCAGCGACGGGGGGAAAAGGAGCGCGAGCCCGCACAGGCCCACGACGATGCGCGCGCCTGCACCGAGGCGCGCCCGGCCGTAGCCGGCAAACGCGACCGAGACGGCGGCGATGCCGAGGAAGGCCGTGGCGGCAGACAGGGCCGCGCCCCACTGCGTCCCGCCGAGCAGCAGCTCGGGGGAAAAGGCGAAGAGGAACGGAATGATGTAGGCGACCCAGGCGAGCCTGATGCCCTCGAAGCTGGTGCGCCAGGGATCGGCGTCGGCAAGCCGCGCAGCAGTGATCGAGGCCAGCGCAACCGGCGGCGTCAGCATCGACAGCATGCCGTAATAGAGGATGAAGAGATGCGCCTGGATCGGCTGTAGCCCGGCCTGCTCGAGCGCCGGGGCCAGCACCGTCGCCAGCACCACGTAGACGGCGACCGTGGGCATCCCCATCCCGAACACGATGGCGACAAGCGCCACCAGGACGAGCAGCAGCATCTTGTTGCCGCCGCTGGCCGCGATGGCGTCGGCCGCAACGGAGAAGCCGAGGCCGGTGAGGCTGACGAGGCCGATGATGAGGCCCGCTGCCGCGGTCAGCACCAGCAGCGGCGCGGCGGCGCGGCCGGTATCGACGACGCTGGCGATGATCGCGCGCGGACCGATGCGGTTTCCCTCGAACGGCAGGATCGCGCCCACGACCACGAGGGTGGCCACCGCCACCAGCGCCGCAAACTCGGGACGCGTCTGGTTCATGAACAAGGTGACGAACAGGGCAACGAAGGGCAGCAGGAAATGGGCGCCGTGCCGAGCGACGGTGCGCAGATCCGGCCGATCGGCGACGGGCATCCCGTGCAGCCCGTCGCGCGCCGCGATGCGGTCGATCTGCAGGAAGATCGCCGCGAAATAGAGGATCGCTGGCAGGGCCGCAGCGACGACGATGTGCCAGTACGGGACCTGCAGGAAATCGGCCATGACGAAGGCAGCCGCTCCCATCACCGGCGGCAGAAGCTGGCCGCCGGTCGATGCGGCGGCCTCGACGGCGCCCGCAAACGCGCCCGTCATGCCGCTGCGCTTGATGAGCGGGATCGTCACGATGCCGGTGCCAACCACGTTGGAGACGGCGTTGCCGGAAATGGTGCCGAAGGTCGCCGAGGCGCCGACGGCCGCCTTGGCGCTGCCGCCGCGGTAGCCGCCGAACGCGGCGAGACAGAGCTTGGTGAGGAACTCGCCGCCACCGGAATGGCGCAGCAACTCGCCGAAGAGGACGTACGGCACGACGATCTGCACTGCGACGTGCAGCGGCAGGCCGAGCAGCGCATTCGGATCCATCAGCAGATAGATGGACAGGAAGTCGAAGCCCATGGTGGGAATGCCGAGGCGGTCGCCGAACAGCGCCGCGGCCACGAAGGCGATGACGATGAGGGCGAGCACCAGCCCGATCGTCCGCCAGACGAGAAACAGCAGGCCCGCCAGAAGCACCGTCGACGCCGCGACGAGCCAGGTGGGCCGCATCATCGCGGTGACCGTGAGCGTCGGGTAACGGACTGCAATCACGACCATGATAGCAAACAGTAAGGCCCCCAGCCCCAGCAGCGGCCAGCGCAGCCACGGCTTGGACGACCGGGACAGCACGTCGGCGGCAATCAGCATCGACAGGCCTGCGGCGAGCGCCAGGGGCTGCTCGTCGTAGACCGTCATGCCGAGCCGGATGTGCAGGTCGAGCACCCAGGCGAGCGCCAGCAGGACGAGCACCGCGCCGGCCACGATCGTGATCGGGCCACCGGCCCTCTCGGTCGGGTCGTCCAGTCTCGCATCACCCGCCTGGGTCATCGGAAACGGTTCCCGCCTCGACCTAGCCGCGCCGGGCTATTTGGAGCCGAAGACAGCTGCGGCGGCAGGCGCACGCGGCAGGCTCGGATAGTTCCGCGCCAGGTTTTCAGCCGAGATGGCTCCCAGCAGCTTGTTGGCCTTGGCGACGTCCGGCCCCTTGTCGCGCAGCATCGTCGAGACCGCCTCCACGGTGGCATCGGGCACATCGGCATTCACGGCCAGCACGTAGTCGTAGGCCATGGTCTGGATCGGGCTGGGCACGCCTACGACCTTGCCGTCGGCAGCCACGTCGACGAGGTAGGCCTCTGGCGCCACCGCCTGCATCCGCTCCACCGCTTCCTTGGAGCCGTCGTAGGGCAGCCAGCGGATGCCGCCGAGGGCGGAATCGGCTTCGACCACCTTTCCGGCCCGCAGCGCGAACAGGGTCGCGTCGACGGTGCCGGATGTCAGCGCCTGGACGCCATTGCCGACGCTGGCCACCGGAACCTGCACCACATCGTCAGGGGTAAGGCCCCCGTTCGCCAGCGATCCGACGATGTAGGGCTGCAGGCTCGCCTGGGCGGGCATGCCCCAGGCGACGCGCTTGCCCTTGAGGTCGGCGATCGTCTCGATGCCGGAATCGGCCGCCACCATCAGCCCGACCGGGCTCGGAAACAGCGCCGCGACGAAGCGCAGGTTCTTCTGGGGATTGCCCTCGAACGGGCCGGTGCCGCGCACCGCGTCGCCGAAGTCCGGCGTGACCACGGCGGCGATGTCGAGACGTCCCTCGTTGACCAGCGGCAGATAGGCCGTCGGACCGCCGAACGCCTGCACCGTCACGTCCAGGTCGGTGTTGTCGCCGATCGCCTGGGCGAGCGCCGCGTTGACGCCGTAGTTTTGCGACCCCTGCTGGCCGGCGCCGAAGCGAAGCTTTCCCGACTGGGCGTGGGCGGCGGTGGCGAGACCCGCCACCAGCACGGTCGCGACGAAGGTTCGGGCGAGTGCAATCTTCGACATCGTTCAGTCCCCTCAATGAAGAAGTCGGAAACGCGCGCCCTCCCCGGCGCGCGCCAGGCTGTAGCCGCTACCCCTTTGTCGGCAGCGGCTTGTAGGCGATCGCGTCCATCTCGATGCGGGTGGAGATCACCGCGCGCGCCTCGATGGTGGTCCGCGCCAGGACGGCGTCCTTGAAATGCTGGGTGAAGACCTTGTTGTAGCGGCCGAAATCCCGCGGGTCGTCGAGGTAGGTGGTCACCCGGACGACGTCCTCAAGCGTTGCGCCCTCCTCCGCCAGGATCCGCTCGATCGACTGGATCGTGCCGGCCGTCTCCTCCTCGATGGTGCCGCACAGCATGTTGCCGTCAGCATCCTTGGAGACCTGGCCGGAGATGAAGATGAAGTCGCCGGCGCGCACGCCCGGATGGAACGGCAGGTTCGGATTCTTCTTGCCGATGGCGTAGTGGGCGTCGGACTTGCGGGCGGTATCGGACATCGGAGTTCCTCAGAATGCGGTCGTTTCGATGATGTCGACGCCCCGCACCCGGTCGATCAGGTAGATCAGGCCGCGGTCGTCGATGGTCACGTCGTTGGAAGAGGCACGGTCCGCTCCCTCCGGCGCGTCCGGCAGGAAGTGGCCGACCTCCTTCGGGTGGAACGGATCGGCGATGTCCACCAGGCGCAGGCCTTGCGCGAACCAGGCGAACGGGATCACCGAACCGGAGAACCGCTCGGACGGCTGGTGGCAGCCGGTCATCGGCGGCTGCGGCGCCCCGTCCGGGTCGATGCCCGGGACCTGGAAGGTCGAGATCGAGAGCGGATTGGTTTCGTCGGTGATGTCGTAGATCCATGCAAACGATGGCGCGTGCGGCCGCAGCTTGGCGACGTCCTCGTCCGCCACCACCATGATCTTGCGCCCCATCAGGGGCTGCGGGATCGGCAGGCAGGTGTGGGTCGGGTGCGGGAACGACGGGCTGGTGTTGACGTGGGCGATGGCCCGCGGCCGCGACATGTCGGAAATGTCGAGGATGAACATGCCGTGGTGCCAGTAGCTGACGTAGAGCCGGTCGCCCATCCGCAGCGGATGGTGGCAGCGCGGCGACACGTAGTTGTCCCACGGGTAGACCTCGCCGCCTCCGACGTTCTGGCCAGGGATCCACCAGCGACCCACCTCGACCGGGTTCTCCGGATCGATCAGGTCCAGGATCATGACGATGTTGCCGACGAACCCCTCGGCCGTCGGCGAGATGTAGGCGTAGCGACCGTCGAAGTCGTAGCGGTGCACGCCCTTGCCGCCGGTCAACCACTTCGAGATCTGGCGCGGATTGGCCGGATCGGTGGTGTCGTAGATGGCGAGACCGCCGCCGAACTCGGCCGGCCCCTCCTGGCCGAAGCGCTCGTGGTTGATGATCATCAGGCCGTTCTGGGCCCGCACCTTGTGCGAATGCCAGCCGGGCGGAACCGGGATCGTGGTGATTTTGCGCGGGTTGCGGGGGTCGGAGATGTCGACGAGCGTCGTGCCGCTCGGCGGCCGCATGTGGCCGATGTAGAGAATGTCGCCGTCGACCCACACCTGGCCGCCGCCGGCGCAGTCGACGTGTGCAACGTGCTTCGTGTTCGATGCGGAAACCAAAGGACGCAACCTTCCTGCCCGGGTGATCGGACACCCGCCGTGGAACGGCCCCGCACGCGCGATGCGGAGCCCAATGGAACTGGACCCTGGCGGCCGTCAGCCGAGGCGCAGGAGATCGCCCGCCTGGTTGCGGCCCCAACGCTTGTAGAGCGACAGCTTGCGCTGGGTCGGGGCGTCGGTGGCGCCGAAGAAGATCACCGGCTCGCTCGACGAGGCGTTGACGTGCTCAACCCAGCACCCGCCGGGCACGGCAAGGGTGTCGAACTGGTCCCAGTCGTAGCGCTCGCCGTCGATGATCGAGTGGCCCTTGCCGCGGAACGGGGCGAGCAGCAGGCTCGCGGTCTCCCGCTGGGGCAGCGTCTTCTCGCCGGGACGCAGCATCTGCACGTAGAAATTGATCGTGTGGAAGACCGGTCCGCCGGTGGTCGGATCGGTGTAGTCGATGACGATGCCCTCGTGCGGATCGCCGTCCCAGTCCTTGTGGGCGTCGAGGACCGCCTGCATCGCCTCCCAGCGATAGACCCACATGGGCGACGAGAGCCCGCCACCGCGCTTGTGATCGACGAAGCGCGGCTGCATGCCGCCGGCCCCATAAATGCTCTGGGAATAGTCAGACGGGTAGCGCGCGGTCTGGACTTTCTTCTCGACCTCCTTGCCGTCGACCATCTCGGTGTAGCGGTGGTCGAAGTGGACGGCGTGAAGCGTCTCGACCAGCGGCAGGTCGAGGACCGAGAGGTTGACCGCCTGCTCGCCACCGACCGTGCCGTGGTTGTGCCACGCATCGTTCGGGGTGAGCACCATGTCGCCCGGCCCGAAGGTGATGTCCTCACCCTCCACGCCGGTGAAGTTGCCCTCGCCGGTCAGGCCGAAGCGGATGGCGCTCGGCGAGTGCTTGTGGGGCGGCATGATCTCGTCCGGATCGTTGAGCCGGTAGGCGGTGTACATGGTCGACACGGACGCGCGCTTCGGCGACAGGCCCGGGTTCACCAGGATGAGCGAGCGGCGCTCGCTGTCGTCCATGGAGACCAGCTGGGCGGCGCGCTGCAGCAGCGGCTCGATGTCTGTGTACTTCCAGACGTACGGCACCGCCTTGGCGGTGGCCATCAGCTGCTTCACCTCGTCGTGGTCGACGCCTTCGGTCGTCGCCCAGAAGGGGAACATGCTCCCCTTGTGGATGTCGTCGTACAGACCGTCCAGAGCGGCCTTCTTGTTGGAGAGAAGTTCGGCCTGTGCGGATACGGCTGACATGATGCGCGTCCTCGAAATGGAACTCGATTTATCCTGACCAGCTCAACCGTACCACTATGGTTGAGACGGTCAATACGGTGGTTGAGATGAATCTGTCATCTTTCCGCATAAAGTTTCGGCACAACAGCGCGATCCGACGCCATCGCATGTCGCGAGATAATTACATATAAAACAATGACTTATTGAATTTTCAGACGCCAGGCATCACGCTGAGGCCGCCCAGCAAGGCGGCACGCGACCAAAGACCAACCAAAGCGCATCAGCTGGAGCGTCCTCCAACCCTACGCGACCTTCCGGGAATCGGCCGCGGACCGGATCAGGTCTGCGCCCTTCTCCGCGATCGCCAGCACGGCGGCATTGATGTTGCCGTTCGGCAGGTCGGGCATGACGGAGGCGTCGACCACCCGCAGCGCCTCGATGCCGCGCACCTGCAGGCTCTGGTCGACCACGCTGTCGGCGTCGGTGCCCATCCGGCAGGTGCCGGCCGGGTGATGCACGGTGATGGACGTCTGGCGGATGTGCTCGTCGATCTGCTCGTCGCTCTCGCAGGCCGGACCGGGGAAGAACTCGGCCTCGACGAACGGCGCCATCGCCGGCTGGGCGGCGAGCTGGCGGGCCACCCGCACGCCGGCGCGGAGCGACGCCCAGTCGCGCGGCGACGACAGGAAATTCTGGTGGATCAGCGGCGCCACGGCCGGATCCGGCGAGGCCAGCGTCACCTCGCCCCGGCTCTCGGGCTGCACCGCCACGATCCGCGTCGCGAAGCCGTCGGCAAACGGCTCCTTGAACGGCCGCATGTAGGGCCATGCGGCGAGCGGCGCCGCGGTGAACAGGAACTGGACGTCCGGATGCGAGCGGCTCTCGTCGCTCCTGAGGAAGCCGACCACACCGCCCGGAACGTCGCCGGCGAACCCCTTGCCGGTCAGATAAGTGCGCATGAAATCGAGGCCGATGCGGTCGGCCCGCATCATGCGGTGGAACGGTCCCTGCCCACGCCGGCGGTACATCAGGATCACCGAGACGTGGTCCTGCAGGTTCCTGCCGACCTGGGGCAGATCAACAACCGGCTCGATGCCGTGGGTGGCCAGGGCCGCGGCGGGTCCGATGCCGGACAGCATCAACAGTTGCGGCGAGTTGATCACCCCGCCGGAGAGGATCACCTCGCTCCGCGCCAGCGCCGTGGTGGTCTGGCCGTCGCCGCGATAGACGACGCCGGTCGCGCGCCTGCCCTCCAGCAGGATCCGTTCGACCAGCGCGCCGGTGCGGACGGTGAGATTTCCGCGCTTCAGGGCGGGCCGCAGATAGGCTGCGGCGGCCGAATTGCGCCGCCCGTTGCGGATGGTCATCTGCAGGCGACCGAAGCCCTCCTGCCGCTCGCCGTTGTAGTCCTCGGTCTGCGGAAAACCCGCCTGACGGGTTGCCTCGCCGAAGGCGTCGATGAGCGGATCGGAGTAGCGGCAGAACTGGGTGTTGAGCGGTCCGGAGCCACCCCGGAAGTGGCTCTCACCGCCCTCCCACGTTTCCATTTTCCTGAAGTAGGGCAACAGGTTGTCGTAGGACCAATCGGGCAGGCCACCCGCCGCCCAGCGGTCGTAGTCACCCCGGTTTCCGCGCACGAAGGCCATCGCATTGGTCGATGACGATCCGCCGACGACCTTGCCGCGGGCGCACTCCACGCGGCGGCCGCCGACGTTGTCCTCCGGTTCGCAGAAATACATCCAGTCGTGGCGCCGCTCGGTGAGGATCTTCCCCCAGCCAAGCGGCACATGGATCATCGGATCCCGGTCCCAGTCGCCGGCTTCCAGCAGCAGGACCCGACAGGCGGGATCCTCCGTCAGCCGCGCAGCGAGCACACAGCCAGCCGAACCGGCACCCACGACGACATAGTCAAAGGACTGGTTATCCGGCATTACTCTACTCACCCCGTGCGGCAAACCGGTCGGCGGCTCGCCTCGCTCCGGCACAAGTCAACCACCGGCCCGCGCGGATTGTCAACCAAGGCTCAACCAGATAAATTGGTTGAGAGGCAAGCGGCGCGACTCGCCGCGCACGCCGCCGGCTCCGCTCTCCGACGGGTGCGCCGGCGTCAAGAACGAGCAGTTGAAGAGGCCGAGAGACGATGCCGTCCACCGACACGCCGCCGCGCGAAACTCCGTCCGGCACGGGCCTGACCGGCATCGTCGATGCGCTTCGGGACATGCAGCGCAGGGGCGAACGCATCCCGTCAGAGCGCGATATAGCGCAGCTGTTCGACGTTAAGCGCCACCAAGTGCGCAAAGCGCTCGACGAACTGCGCAAGGCCGGCGACCTCAAGCCGCCGCGCCCACGGCGGGCGCCGAGGGCCACTCCGCGCATCAACGAAGAACTCGTCCGGATGACCAACCCGCTCGAGGTGATCGAGCTGCGCATCGTGCTCGAGCCGGGCCTCGCCCGCCTCGCCTCCATGCGTGCGTCGCCGGCGGAGATCGCCAACATCATCGAGAAATCGGCGACACCGGCCGGCGCGCTGTACGGCGAAACCGATCTCGCCTTTCATCTGGCGATCGCCAATGCGTCGCGAAATCAGCTGGCGGGCGAGCTCTACAAGGTGCTGAGACAGGTCGGCGTCGATGCGCGGCTTCGCGTGCCCACCGGGGGCAAGGCGCCATGCCCGAAGCGCATGGCCGAGCGCGACGCCGAACATCGGCGCATCGCGGAAGCGATTGCCGCGCGCGACCCGGAGGCTGCCGAGCAGGCCATGCGCGAGCACCTGCGCAGCGTGCTGCGCCAGATCAACGCGCGCCTCGACGCGATTGCCGCGTAAGGGCCGTTCCGGCCCGGCAGCGAGGGCCGCGTGCGCGTGGTGCGGCGGCGGCACCTCCCGCTCCGGTTCGACTGCCCCCGCCCTGCCGGGAGAGGCTCAGTCGGCGTGTTTGCCGGTCTCGATGAAATCCAGAATGATCGGATAGGTGAGCTCGGGGTTCGCACCCGGCTCCAGTGGATCGATGAGTTCGTGACCGAGCCCGTACGTCGCATCGAAGACGTAGGGCGTCAGCGGCACGCCCTGATCCGTCCAGGCCGCGGCGACAGCGTCGGTCGTGCTGTTCGAGACGGCCGTGTCTGCCTCGTTGGTCACCACCACGATCTCCGATGCGGCCGCCTTCTTCTCGGTGGCCTGGCGCCAGGTGGCATAGCCCAGACGCATGATCTCGCCGGTCGCGGTGGTCGACTGGCGCTTGTAGGCATGCGGCATGACGTTGTCGGCGTTCTCCCGCATCACCGGATCCTTCCAGATGGAGACGTTGGGAAGCAGGAGCATCGCCCGCATCAGCATGCGGTTCACGTCGGGACCGAAGCCGTGCAGGCCGAAGAACGGCGCCAGCAACACCGCCCGATCGACGTCCGAGCGGTTCTGGGCGACCCACCCGGCGATGGTGCCGCCGGCGGAAATTCCGACGAAGATCACCTCGTCCCCGAGGCCCGTCGCCATGTCCACGGCGTCGTCGCCGAACTCCGCGAGCTGCCGCGCCGTCATGAAGCGCAGGGCGTCCGTGGCCCGGTCGGCATAGCCGTTCTGCGGCATCCGGAGCACCAGGACGTTGTAGCCCTTGTCGAAGAGGATCGGTGCAAAGTCCACATAGGCCTGCGGACAGCTGGACACGCCGTGGACGAGAACCACGACCTTGGCTGTCCGCTCTCCGTGCCCGAGCAATTTCGGTTCGCAGAGCGGATTCAGCGGCTCGGTCGTCTTGGCGCGGTCCGCGTCGAAGCGCGCGACCGCGCCGGCGTAGTCGGTGGTGGGGTCCGGCGACGATGTCAGCCCGTCGGTGCTGACCGGCATGAAGGCGAGCGTCGCCAGCACCAGCACAAGAAGAACAACCCAGGCGAGGATAGCCCGGCGCAGCCCGATCAGCAGCGCGGTCACGCCCACCAGAACGACGAGCACGATCAAAGCGGCGGCGATGCCGATCACCGCACGCTGCATGACGGTCACCGGACCAAACCACTCCATCAAGGCGCTCATCTGATCATTCCCCCCGGTGCGCGAAACGCGCTACGACATCGTCAGCGACCAGACAGGCGGACCGTCCCCCCAGCCTCGTTCGGATAGGTCTAATGGGTCCAGACAGATCGAGGAAGGACGAAGCGATGCGCACTGCCCCACGCGATGCCTCAGCGGGCAGAAACGCAGACGACAGTGGCCGGTGGGTTCGCCAACTGGTTTCGCCAAGCGGTCTGTGCCTGGGCTTCCTTCTGTTCGCCGCCGCGCTGACACCGTCGCTCATCCCGCGGAATGCCCTCATGCAGGGGCTCCTGGGCGGGGCTTCGTTCGCGATCGGATACGGCATCGCCGTCAGTCTCGTCGCCCTGTGGCTCTGGCTGGGGTTTCGCACGCACGGTGGACGGGTGTTCGCCTGGATCCTCGTGCTGGCCGGTGCGCTGGTTGCCGCCTACGCCCTCTCCCGAGTGGCTCCCTGGCAGGACTCGATTCGCGTCCTGATGGGCATGCCGGCCCTGGAGTCCTCGCACCCGGCAAAGGTCCTGGCGCTCGCCGTGACGACGGCGGCGATCCTCTTCTTCATCGCGTGGCTGTTCAGGCTGATTGCAAGGCTCGCATTGGCGTGGGCCCGTCCGTTCGTTCCCGAACGGGTGGCTATCCTGACGGCGATCGTCGCCGCGCTGGCGCTGTTCGGCATGCTGATCGACGGCGTGCTGGTGCGCTACGCCCTCACCGTGCTGGATGCGTCCTACGCCGAACTCGACGAACTGATCGAACCGGACACGGCGATGCCGATCGCACCCTGGAAGACCGGCAGTGCCGCCTCGCTCGTGAGCTGGGGCGACCTCGGCCGGGAGGGTCGGCGGTTTGTCGACGGCCTTCCCATGCAGGAGGACATCGCAGCGTTCTGGGAGGATCAGGCCGTGCAACCGCTCAGGGTGTATGTCGGGCTCAACGCCGCGGACACGGCGGACGAGCGTGCCGACCTGGCGCTGCGGGAACTCATCCGGGTCGGCGGCTTCGATCGCGCCGTCCTCTCGGTCGCCGTGCCGACGGGCACCGGCTTCATGGACGCGGCCGCGAGCGAGACCCTCGAATATCTGCATCGCGGCGACGTCGCCACCGTCGCCCTCCAGTACTCCTACATGCAGAGTCCGTTCTCGCTGATCTTCGAGCCCGGCTACGGCGCCGAAGCCGGCCGCGCGCTGCTGCGGGCGGTCTACGACCACTGGACCGACCTTCCCCCGGAGGGGCGCCCGAAGTTGTATCTCCAGGGCCTCAGCCTCGGCGCACTCAGCTCCGAGCAGTCGCTCCGCCTGCATGAGATCATCGGAGACCCGATCCAGGGCGCGCTTTGGAGCGGACCGCCGTTCCCGAGCCCGATCCACACGTGGGCGACCGCCGAGCGCAACGATGGGTCGCCCGAGTGGCTGCCGACGTTCGAGGACGGGTCGCTGATCCGGTTCATGATCAAACCGGAAATTCCCGAACCTGACCGCCCGTGGGGACCGCTCCGCATCGTCTATCTGCAGCATGCGAGCGACGCGATCGTGTTCTTCTCAACGGACATGCTTTGGCGCGAGCCCGACTGGATGCGAGCGCCCCGCGGGCCAGACGTGACACCTCTGATGTGGTGGGTTCCGGTGATCACGGCGCTACAGGTGGCGGCGGACATGGCGCTGTCGAACAACGTGCCACTTGGTCACGGTCACCAGTACTCGGCAGCGAGCTATATCGACGCTTGGATCACCGTCACCGCGGCAACCGTCGCGCCCGAGGAAGTGGACCGCCTGAAGGCGCGGTTAGCCCGGTAGAGCCCGGAGGCGTTTCGGCATGACAGCAAAGAGCCGCCGGCGGCGCGCGACGCGCATCCTGCTGATTGCTGGGCCCGTGCTCGCCGGTCTGTTCGTCCTCGTCGTCGGGCTCAACACCGTGGCCCATCACCGCGGATGGATCGTGCAGCGTCTCGACCCGGCGTCACTGTCGGCAAAGCTGAGCCCGTTCTACCGGATCCACCGACCGGACGGTCCCGGGCCGTTTCCGACTGCCCTTCTCTACTCCGGCTGCGATGGTCCGCACGACAACATGGAGCGGTGGGCCGGCGCATTGGTTGCCGACGGATGGGCGGCCGTGATCGTCGACAGTCATCGACCCCGCGGCTACGATGACTACGAGGCTTGGCGTCTGGTCTGCCTGGGCCAGCTGATGGCCGGCGGCGAGCGGGCCGGCGACGTTCTGGTATCGCTTGCCGACGTGCGCGCGATGCCGTTCGTCGACCCGAACCGCATCGCACTGATCGGCATGTCGCACGGCGGCTGGTCGATCATGGACCTGCTCTCCCTCGATGCCGAGAATCGCTTGCCTCTCAATTTGACCCGCATGCCCGGGGATCCGGCGGACCCGCCCCTCTCCGGCGTCGCCGCCGTCGTCCTTCTCTATCCTTGGTGCGGTCCCACCAATCGCGCGGTGGACGCTGGCTGGAAAAATCCAGCACCCGTCCTGTTCATGCTCGCCGACGACGATACGATCGCACCTGCAGCAGAGTGCCGGGCGGTCGCCTTCACCCTGGAGGCGGAAGGCCGGGCCGTCGCCGTGGTCGGTTTTGCCGGAGTCACCCATGCCTTCGACCAGCAGGAACGGGCCGGCTTCAGCAGCCTCGTCTTCGACGAAGCCGCGACACGCCGGGCGATCGACGAGGCGCTCGCCTTCCTAGACGCCGCCGCTGCGGAACGCCGCTGAGTGCCTTTCCAGATCGCGTGGAATCACAGGGCCGATCAGAAAGCGCACCACAATCAAAACCTTGGCACCGACAAGGCGGCTAGCGGAACAGCAGCACCGGGACCTTGCAGGAACGCACCATCTCGGTCGTCGTCGAGCCGATCACCAGACTGCGGATGCGCGAGTGGCCATAGGCCCCCATCACCAGCAGGCCGATAGTCTCGTCGCGCACAACGTCGGCGATCACCGTGTCGGGCTGACCGGAGACGATCTCCGCCTTGACCCGATAGCCCGCACCTTCCAGGACGGCGCGGGCGTTGCCGATCTGTCGCTGGGTGATCGAGGTATCGTGCCCGACCATCAGCAGCCGGCATTCGAGGCCCGCGAACAGCGGGCTGCGGGCGATGTGATCAACCGCCTTCATGCTTGAGACGCCGCCATCGTAGGCGATCAGAACACGCTCGATCGGGGCGAAAGCCCGCGAAGCGACCAACACCGGCTTGGCGCTCGACCGCACGATCCGCTCGAGGTTCGAGCCCAGATGCGCCTTGGCGAAGTCGGCCGCCTCGCCCCGCTTGCCGATGATCACCATGTCGGCGTCGGCTTCGCTTTCGGCCACCGTCTCCACGATGTCACCGATGCGGAGCTTGGTGGCGACGGTGACGCCCGCCGCCTCGACGATCTCCCTGGCGTCGTCGAGGATCGCCCGACCGCGCGCCTGGGCGAGCTTCGCGCGCTGCTCATCCAGCGCGCTCAGTTCCTCCAGCAGCGCCGTGCGGGCGCCAAGCGAAATCGAGCCCGACAAATTCCGGGTGCCGCCGCTTTCCCTCCGGCCGAGCACATGCAGGATATCGACCGCAGCGCCGGTTCGCCCGGCGGCCCAGGCGGTGTGCTCGCAAACGCTTTGCGCGTAGATCGAGCCGTCGACAAGCGCCACCAGCTTCGTCATCGCCTGACCTCCCATGTCTTTGGAGCCGCCCACGTCGCTGAACATCGAAGCGACCCGCCAGGACGTTACGGCTCAAGGTACTTAAAAGTTGTCGTTGCTCATCGGCCAACCGGATTCCGCGGATGGAACGGGCTTCAGTGCCCCATCAGGCTTTCCATAGCTCCGGGCTTGTCATGGACGGCGAGCCTGTCGACGATCGTCTCGCTCGCCGCGTTGAGACCAACGATCTCCACGTCCGCACCGTCGCGGCGGAATTTCAGCACGATCATGTCGAGCGCAGCCACACTCGAAATGTCCCAGATGTGCGCGTGGCTCACGTCGATGGTGACCTTCTCCAGCACCTCCTTGAAGTCGAACGCCGCGGCGAACGCATCGGCAGAGGCGAAGAAGACCTGGCCTTCGACAACATAGGTGCGATGCGTGCCGTCCCCGGACAGCGTCGAGGTGACCCGAAGGAACTGGGCGATCTTCCAGGCAAAGAAAATCCCCGACAGGAGAACGCCGACCAGAACGCCGATGGCGAGGTTGTGGGTGAGCACCACGAACACGACCGTCGACAGCATGACGATCGAGGACGAGCGCGGATGCGAGCGCAGCGACTTGATGGACGACCAGGAAAAGGTGCCGATCGACACCATGATCATCACGGCCACCAGCGCCGCCATCGGGATCTGCTTCACCCAGTCGCCGAGCACGACGATCAGAAAGATCAGGAAGACGCCGGCGATGAACGTGGACAGCCGGCCCCGGCCGCCGGACTTCACGTTGATCATCGACTGGCCGATCATCGCGCAACCGGCCATGCCGCCGATAAATCCGGTGCAGAAGTTGGCGACCCCTTGTCCCACGCATTCGACGTTCTTGTCGCTCGGCGTGTCGGTGAGTTCGTCCACGATCGCCGCTGTCATCAGGGATTCCAGCAGCCCGACGGCCGCAATCGCCGCCGCGTACGGCAGAATGATCAGCAGCGTTTCCAGGGTAAGCGGCACGTCGGGAAGCAGGAAGATCGGCAGCGTCGAGGGCAGTTCGCCCATGTCGCCGACAGTCCGCAGGTCGAAGCCGAAACCGATCGAGATGGCCGTGAGGACGAGGATGCAGATCAGCGGCGACGGAATTGCGGTGGTGATGCGGGGAAACAGGTAGATGATCGCCAACCCGGCGGCGACCATCACGTAGGTGAGCGACGGCACGCCGATCAATTCCGGCAGCTGTGCCATGAAGATCAGGATGGCCAGCGCATTGACGAAGCCCGTCATCACCGAGCGCGAGACGAAGCGCATCAGGCTGCCGAGCCGTAGAAGCCCCGCACCGACCTGGAGGACTCCCGCCAGAATCGTCGTTGCGAAGAGATACTGAAGACCGTGATCGCGCACGAGGGTGACCATCAGCACCGCGGTGGCAGCGGTCGCGGCCGAGATCATGCCCGGCCGCCCCCCGACAATCGCCGTGATCACCGCGATCGAGAACGACGCGTAGAGCCCGACGCGGGGATCGACGCCCGCAATGATCGAGAAGGCGATCGCCTCCGGGATCAGCGCCAGCGCGACAACGAGCCCGGCAAGGATGTCGCCGCGGATGTTGCCGAACCATTGGTAGCGATAGGCGTGTAGTGACTGCATGATCCGTCCAGGCACAGGACATCCCCGCCCGCGGCCGCAGAGCGCCGGGAGGAAGTCGCCAAATCGAGGGATTTCGCCGACGCCACCCAGAGTGATCGGGGCACAAGGCCGGAGATTGGTCCGCCCTTTCTAGGCAGGTCCATGCTGCATTGCAATATCACGGCTGGTTTCGCCTGTCCGGATCCGCATGTGAAAAGACGCCGGGACCCCCGAATGCAGTTCCCAATGCCGATATGCTCAGTCTATCGTCGCGACAGGCCCCAGGGAGATCAGGTGGATGCAGGCAGCTATCACATTCGTCCTCTCGAACTTCACGCTTAGCCTGTTCATCGCCGGTCTCGTCGCCTCCGCCGTTGCGATTGCAAGAGCGCCGCACGTTACCCGCGCGCTCGTCGTGGAGAAGCTGTTCGCCTACTTTCTGCTGTTCTCGATCTTCCTGTCCTTATTTTATAATTTCGTGATGCACGTGTTCTTCGGCGAGATGGCGGCGCGCTTCATAGGATGGAGCCAAAGCCCCTTCCAGGCAGAGGTCGGCTTTGCCTCCCTCGGTTTCGCCGTGGTGGGTCTGCTGGCATTCTTCGGAAATCGAGGGCTACGGATCGCGGCGATCGTCGGGCCGGCCATGTTCCTATGGGGCGCGGCCGGAGGGCACATTTACCAGATGATCCATGCGCACAACTTCGCACCGGGCAACGCCGGCATCATCTTCTGGTCCGACATCCTGGTGCCAGCGCTCGGGTTCATCTTTCTTTGGCTGCAGCGAGGCTCCGCAGAGGAGCGTGATCTGCGAGCAAGATCGGGCTGAGCCCGGCACGCAAGGCGCGTGTCCAGCAAGTGAGCCGGTCTGGCCTTCACCAACGGTAACAGAATCGGCATCTGTTGGAACTGAAAGGCAACTTTGTCGCACCAACATTTCGTGCAAATGTTGACCCTGTTCAGTATTCTGTCGCTTTAGAGAGCGATTTTCTTGTCCTGCATTTGCGAGGAGAGCTCGCCGCGCATCGGGCCGGCGGCAAATCCGTTTACCGGCGTGAACCGGATCGCGGGGTCTGCATGCGCGTACTCATTGCCATCGGTGTGGCCTGCATCTTCGCCGGCGTGACGATGATCTTCAATGATCTGATCACGCATTGGTGGGGCGAGACTGCAGGGGTGAATGCAAGCCAGGCGACGGTTTCCGTTCCCGGATTGATGCTCGCGGCCGTCGGAATCGTGCTGACGGTGGCTGCCGAAAAGGCCCGCGCGCGCGGAAGGCGCCGGAAGTCCGTCGCGGAAGATGGACCCGGCAAGACCGAGAAGGTCGTTCTCTACGAGCACGGGCCCGACCGGCCTTATTAACCCTCGATCGGGTCCGCGCCGCCAGAACCGATCATCGCTCGGGCTGCGACAACAATTTTCGTAAAATTCCACTGGTTTCGCCGGCGTTGGTGCGAACCCGGGAAAACCCACGCATTCCGGGCATTCCGGCCTGATCGCGCCTCTCACGTTTTCGCGATTTTCGTTGGCAGACCTCCCAAACCGACCCATCTGAGAAGGAACGGATTGGAAACAGGCGCGTTGACAGCCGCAAGAGGAAGCATCCTTGACGTATTTGCGGTCGAGAGCTTGGAGTGCCCTACGATGAAGCGTAACAACGAAAACGTGGTTGTCCTCGCGGTTCTCACCGGCGCCGTGCTGTTTACTGCGCCGCTCGCGATCGCCGAAACCCTTCGGTCGGACCGGCTGGAACCGGCTACGGTTTCTGAGGATTTCGGCCCGGTGAGCCCCACCGTTCGGATCGGCTCCATCTCACATGCGGGCAACGAGTCGTTTGTCGTGGCGCTTCTCAACGAGGCCGGCCAGAAGATCGGCGATACCCGTATTCGCCCGTCCGAAACGGTTCTTATCAAGGATGGTCCCTCCGTGACGGCCCGCCCCTCCGTGGATGGCGACCCGATCGCCAAGACCAACGATCGGATTTCCGGTGGCATGCCGGCCAACGTGTCCCTGAAGAGCGACAAGGAAACCGGACAGGCCGTGACCTTTGAGGCCTACCAGCCGCGGGCCTCCGAACAGAATGACAGCATTCTGAAGATGGCAAAGTTCGGCGAGATCGTTCATCAGCGGGCCCGTTCAGCCGTCGACAAGGCCTTGAACTGGATCTGACGCAAAAGCTCGTCCGTCCAGGGCTCTGACGGCAGTCACGTGTCCACTCCAGAGTGACTCGAGAAAGGTCCGGCGGTGCATTTGGCACCGCCTTTTTTGTGCCTCTCCATGGCGCGCGCGCCTGGCGAAAGGCACTCCTCGTATTCCGGTTCAGAGGGCTCGGTCGTTTGTCCTGCCGTGATCCAGACCAGCCGATCGTTCGTATTGCTTAATGAAAAGTGCGATCTGCCAGTCGATCCCAGGACCTTGAATGAGCCGAACCGCTTCTGCCCCAACCATCGTCTGGTTTCGCGACGACCTGCGCCTTGCGGACAATCCGGCGATGTGTGCCGCGGTGGAAACCGGCCGCCCCGTCATCCCCGTCTATGTGCTGGAGACCGGGCGAACCAGCCCTCGTCCGCTCGGTGGCGCGTCGAAATGGTGGCTGCACGGATCCCTCGAGGCGCTGGACTCCTCACTCCGCAAGCTTGGCTCGCAGTTGGTCCTTTGTGAGGGCGAGACGATCCCGGCGCTCCGGTCGATCGTCGACGCGACGGGGGCGGAAGAAGTCTGCTGGAACCGCCGTTATCATCCGGACGCCCGAGTGCTGGACGCCGAGATCAAGGCATCGTTCGAGGCGGATGGGCTGCGGGCACGCAGCTTCAACGGTTCGTTGCTGATCGAGCCCTGGGAGGTCAAGACGGGCGAAGGCTCGTTCTACCGGGTCTACTCACCGTTCGCCCGGGCGGCGCGCCAAAGGCTTGACCCCGCGACCCCGCTTCCCGCGCCCGATGGCATTGCCTGCCCGGCGCACTGGCCTGTGAGCCTGCCTCTCTCGTCTCTCGACCTTCGCCCCACCAAGCCCGACTGGGCCGGCGAATTGCGCCAGACCTGGACACCCGGAGAGGCTTCCGCGCGCGCAACGCTGCGGAATTTCGTCGACGAACGGCTCGGCCTCTACAAGACCAAGCGCGACTTCGCGGCGATCGAGGCGACGTCGCGCCTCTCCCCCCATCTGCGCTTCGGAGAGATCTCGCCCCGCACCGTGTGGACGACGCTGTCGCAGGTCGCGGACGAAGCGCCCAGCTCCGCCGATCGGCAGTCGGCCGAGAAATTCCTGAGCGAGGTGCTGTGGCGGGAGTTTTCCTATCACCTCCTCTACCACCTGCCGCGGCTCGAGCAGGCAAACGTGCAGGACAAGTTCGACGCCTTTCCCTGGCGCCAGGCCGACGACAGACTCGCGGCGTGGGAGCAAGGCGCAACGGGCTACCCGATCGTCGATGCGGGAATGCGCCAGCTCTGGCGGACCGGGTGGATGCACAATCGGGTCCGGATGGTCGTCGCCTCGTTCCTGACGAAGGACCTGCTGGTCGACTGGCGCGACGGCGAAGCGTGGTTCTGGGACACGCTGGTCGATGCCGATGCGGCCAACAACCCGGCCAGCTGGCAATGGGTGTCCGGATCCGGCGCCGATGCCGCGCCCTACTTCCGCGTCTTCAATCCGGTGCTGCAGGGCAAGAAATTCGATCCGGAAGGTGATTACGTGCGCGCGTTCGTGCCGGAACTCGCGAAGCTGCCAGCCAAGCACATTCATGAACCCTGGCTGGCGCCCGACACGGTCCTCTCGGAAGCCGGCATATCCCTCGGCACCACCTACCCCGAGCGCATCGTCGACCACGCCGCCGCCCGCAAGCGCGCGCTCGAGGCATATCAGAAGATCAAGGAACAGGCGGCTTGAACGCGCACACACCCCAGTATCCTGCATCGCGCATCGCGGTGATCGGCTCCGGCATCGCGGGCAACGCAGCCGCCTGGTCGCTGTGCGACCGACACGACGTCGTCCTCTACGAGGCAGAACCGCGTGCCGGGGGGCACTCCGCGACGGTGGATGTCGATTATGACGGGGTCCCCCTCTCCGTCGACACCGGCTTCATCGTCTACAACGAGCTGAACTATCCGAACCTGGTCAGCCTGTTCGACCACCTTGGCGTGCCGACCGAGGAGAGCGACATGAGCTTCGCTGCGTCGATGCGCGGTGGGGCACACGAGTGGTCCGGTCACTCCCTGGCAGGTCTGTTCGCCTGCAAGCGCAATCTGGTTTCGCCGCGCTTTCTTGGAATGCTGCGCGATATCGTGCGCTTCAATGCGACCGCGCGCGGCGATCTTGCACGCGGCATCTGCGCGACGGTGACGCTGGGCCGCTATCTGGCCGACCGCGGCTTCCGCCCGTCCTTTGCCGAGGACTACCTCGTCCCGATGGGGGCCGCAATCTGGTCGATGCCGGCCGAGCGGATGCTCGAGTTCCCGGCGCGTGCGCTGCTGGCCTTCTTCGACAACCACCGCCTGATCGATCGCGACCGGCCGCTCTGGCGCACCGTCAGCGGCGGCAGCCGGGTCTACGTGAACCGGATGCTCAACAAGATCGTGCGGCAAGGCGCCCTGCGGGTCGCCACGCCCGTCGCACGCATCGAACGATCGGTGGCGGGGGTCACCGTGATCGACGCCGCCGGTCATCGCGATGTGTTCGATCGGGTCGTGCTGGCCTGCCACACGGATCAGGCGCTGGCCCTTCTCGCAAATCCGAGCGCGGCCGAACGATCGGTCCTGGGTGGCATCGACTACCGGCCAAACACGGTCTACCTGCACCGCGACCGGCGCCTGATGCCCCGTCGCAAGCAGGTCTGGTCGTCGTGGAACTACCTGAGCTGGCCGACCGACCATCCCGATGAGGGCGTTGCGCTCAGCTACTGGATGAACCGGCTGCAGAACATCGATCCCGCCCGGCCGATCTTCGTGACGCTGAACCCGCCCTTCGAGCCGGATCCGGCACTCACGTTCGGCACCTACAGCTACAGCCATCCCCAATTCGACCGCATGGCGCTGACGTCCCAGTCCGCGTTGCCGGCCATCCAGGGAAGCAACCGGAGCTGGTTCTGCGGCGCATGGACCGGATATGGTTTCCACGAGGACGGGCTGACCTCGGGACTCGCAGTGGCCGAGGCGCTTGGCGGAACGGTTCCGTGGCGTGCCAACGCCTCCGCGACCATCCAGCTGGAGGCCGCAGAGTGAAACCGCGTATCCCAACGACCTGGTCCGCGAACGGCGATGCGCCGGCCGCCCCGATTGCGCTGTATGTGGGCGACGTGATGCACGCGCGTCTCAAGCCGGTCGGCCATCGGTTCGCCTACCGGGTCTATTCGATGCTGGTGGACCTCGACCGGATGGCCGACGGGACCGGTCTGGAGCCGTGGTTCGCGTTCGACCGGTTCGCACCGCTCTCCATCCATGCGCGCGACCACGGGGCCGGCGACGGGTCGCCGTTGCGACCCCACGTCGACCGGCTTCTCGAGGAAGCCGGCATCGCCCGACCGGACCGGGTCCTGATGCTCTGCTATCCGCGCGTGTTCGGCTACGTCTTCGACCCGATCACCGTCTACTTCGCCTACGCTGCCGACGGTGACCTGAGCGCCCTTCTCTACGAGGTGCGCAACACGTTCGGAGGCCGCCACACCTACGTCGCGCCAGTGCGCACCGGCGAGGCGAGCGCAGCCGGTATCGAGCAGCAGGCCGCAAAAGTGTTCCACGTCTCGCCGTTCATGGGCATGGAGGAGACCTATCTCTTCCGCGTGCTGCCTCCCGGCGAAGCCGTCCGCATCCGAATCCTGGAAACCGATGCCGAGGGTCCGACGCTGGCGGCAACGTTCGCCGGACGGCTGCGCCCCGCGACCCGGGCCAATCTGGCGCGCGCCTTCGTCACCGTCCCGCTGATGTCTTTCAAGGTGATCGCAGCGATCCATTTCGAGGCCTTGCGCCTCTGGTGGAAACGCGTGCCGCTGGTGCCGAAGCCAAAGGCCGATCCTCCGCCGAAGGCGGCCTCTCGAACGGTGACAGGTGGGGGCGGTAGGCGCAGCATCCGACCAGCCGGCAAGGAACTTGCTGCCAATCTGCCTCCACCGCTCTAGATTCACCGCTTATCCGTCGGCAAGACCGACCATCGACCCTCGCCGTCCGGACCCTGTCCGGCCCATACTGTCTCAGCTGGAAGGTTGTCTCGGTATGACGATCGCCTCCCCCCATCCCGTCCTGCTCACCGCCACCAACGCTCCCGCGGAGTTGCGCGGGCTCCCTGCCTTTGCGCGACGCGGCTTCGCCGTCGGCCTGAAGCTCCAGAAGGGGTCGCTCACCGTGACCATCCCCGATGGCCGGAGCTTCCGCATCACCGCGCCCGAACAGGGCCCCACCGCAGACTTCGCCATCCACGACTGGCGCTTCGCGCGCAGGCTGCTTCAGGCCGGCGACATCGGCGTCGGCGAGGCCTATATCGCCGGCGAATGGTCGAGCCCGGACCCGACGGCGTTCCTGGAGCTTTTCGCCGCCAACCGGCAGGTGATGATGGATGCGCTGACCGGCAACCCGATCGCCCGTGCGCTCCTCTCGTTCCGACACTTCCTCAATCGGAATTCGCGCGCCGGTTCGAAGCGCAACATCGCCGCGCACTACGACCTCGGCAATTCCTTCTACGCCGCCTGGCTCGACCCCTCGATGACCTATTCCTCGGCATACTTCGGCGGCGGAGCCAACAATCTCGAGGCCGCCCAGCGGGACAAGTACCGCGAGATCGCCGAACGAACCGATATCGGCCCGGGCGATCACGTGTTGGAGATCGGCTGCGGGTGGGGCGGGTTTGCCGAGTACGCCGCCAGGGAGATCGGCTGCCGCGTTACCGCGGTGACCATTAGCCGGGCGCAGCACGACTATGCCTGCAGGCGGATCAGCGACGCCGGACTGAATGACCGCGTGACCGTCGATCTCGTCGACTATCGCGACCTCGAGGGCAGCTACGACCGGATCGTCTCGATCGAGATGTTCGAAGCGGTGGGCGAACGCTTCTGGCCCGGCTATTTCCAGATGCTGCGCGATCGGCTGCGCTCGGGCGGCCGGGCGGGCTTGCAGATCATCACCGTCGAGGACGAGCACTTCGACGCGTACCGCCGCGCGCCGGACTTCATCCAGCGCTACATTTTCCCGGGCGGCATGCTGCCGTCTCCCAGCCGCGTCGGCGCGCTCGCCGGCGAGGTCGGCCTGATGGCGACCCACGAAGCCGGGTTCGGCGGCGACTATGCCCGCACCCTCGCCGAATGGCGGGACCGGTTCCGATCGGCATGGCCGCGGCTCGCGCCCAGCGGCTTCGACGACCGCTTCAGGCGGATGTGGGAGTTCTACCTGCACTATTGCGAGGCAGGCTTTCGCGCCGGTGCCATCGACGTGAAACACTTCGTGTTTGCTCGTCCGTGAGCGCCAACGCCGCGCATCCGGCGGCTCCGGCGTGGCGACAGCTGCTCCTGTACGCCTTGCCGGCCCTGCCGCTCGCGACACTGCAGTTCCCGCTCTTCATCCTGCTCCCGACCTTCTACGCAGATGGACTGGGCCTGCCGCTGTCGGCTGTGGGCGCGGCCTTTCTCGCCATCCGTGTCGCCGATGCGGTGTCGGATCCGGTGGTCGGTGTGCTCGCCGACCGATGGCGGCCACCCTTCGGCCGGAGGCGGCTATGGCTTGCGGCCTCCGCCCCGGCAACCGCGGTCGCATGTTACTTTCTGTTCGTGCCACCGGCCGAGGCTGGCATTGCCTACCTCCTCGGCTGGGGAGTGATCGTCTCGCTGACCAGCACGGCGGCACTGGTTCCCTTCAACGCCTGGGGCGCAGAGCTTTCCACCGACTATCACGGCCGAAGCCGGATTGCCGCGGCCCGTGAGGGGCTCATCGTGGCCGGAACGCTGGTGGCAGCCGGCGTCCCGGCGGTGCTGGCCAAGGGCGACCAGGGGCTGGCGCTCTCCTGGATCGCGGTCGGCGTGCTCGTGCTCCTGCCGACGACGGCCTTCGTCGCGGTGGCCTTCGTGCCTGAGCCGCACGACCGTTCGACCCGCAACGTGTCGCTTCTGGAGGGCCTCGGTCATATCAGCCGCAACCGGCCGTTCGTGAGGCTGGTGGTCGCGTTCGCCGTCAACGGGCTCGCCAACGGCCTTCCCGCCACGCTCTTCCTGTTCTTCGTCGCCCGGGTGATCGATGCGCCGCACCTGCAGGGGCCGTTGCTGTTTCTCTATTTCCTGTGCGGGATCGCCGGCATTCCGATCTGGCTGCGCCTGTCGCGCAGCGTCGGCAAGCATCGGGCCTGGTCGCTCGCGATGATCGCGGCGTGTGTCGTGTTCGCTGCGGTCCCGGCGCTCGGCCCCGGCGACGTGCTGGCATTCGCGGCGATCTGCGTGCTGACTGGGCTCGCCGTGGGCGCAGACCTGGTGCTGCCCGCCGCGATTCAGGCCGATGTGGTCGACGTCGACACGGCATCGTCCGGCAGCCAGCGGACCGGCCTCTATTTCGCGCTGTGGGGGCTGGCGACGAAGCTGGCGCTCGCCGCCGCGGTCGGGGTCGCGTTTCCACTGCTGGCAGCGGCAGGCTTCCGCACTGACGCCGGGCCTGACGGCGACGGCCTGTTCGCTCTCGCCGTGCTCTACGCCTGGGTTCCGATCGTGTTGAAGCTCCTGGCCGTCGCCCTGATGTGGCGCTTTCCGATGGATGCCGCCGAGCAGGCCCGAGTGCGCGCGCGGATCGACGCGGAGGCAGCCCTGCCGTCGGGAGGAACGGCCAGCTAGTCGCTCTTCGGTTTAGGCTTGTCCCACCCTGTCGCCCGCCCGATCACGCGAAAGAAAGCCCAGTAGGGGAGGATCCGGACGACCTTCAGCGCATAGGTGAAGCGCCGCGGGAACGTCACCTCGAACCGACCTGTCTGCAAGCCCTCCACGAGCCGCCGCGCCGCCTTGCCCACCGGCATCAGATAGGGCATCGGGAACGGGTTACCGGCGGTTGCCGGGGTGTCGACGAAGCCTGGCGCGATCACCTGGATGGTGATGCCTTGGTTGTCGAAGTCGAACTTGAGCGCTTCGGCGAGATTGATGAGCGCCGCCTTGCTGGCCCCGTAGGACGCGGCAGTGGGCAGCCCGAAATAGCCGGCGACAGACGCCACGATGGCGATCTGCCCCCTGCTGCGGGACTGCATGGGGCGCGCGACCGGAATGAGGCAGTTCACCGTACCCCGGATGTTGACATCGAAGGTCTTGTCGAAGGTCTCCCGGTCGAGCGCATCTCCCATCACCGGCAAATAGACGCCGGCATTCAGGATCGCCAGCGCGATCGGACCGAGTTCCGCCTCGATCCGCCCGACGATCGCTTCCATCGCCGCGCCGTCGGTCACGTCGCCGGGAAACACAGCGATCCGGCCCGGTCCGGAGGCGCCCGCGGCGACTTCTGCCAACGCCTCCTCGCGCCGCGCCGTCACGGCCACCGAGAAGCCGGCAGCCGCCAGACGCTGCGCCACGGCCGCTCCTATCCCGGAGCTTGCGCCGGTGATCCAGACGACCCCGTCTTCCGGGCGCGCCACATATGGCTTTTTCGACATGCACAAACCCTGAGAAGCACGGAAGCCGGCACCAGCAGCCAGTTGCAGACCGTCGGTGCCGGAACTGTCGGTCAGCCCGGCAGGAACGGGGCCAGCAGGCGCCCGAGGCGACCGGTGAGGCGGAGCGAAGCATTGCTGACGACAAAGCCGATGCAATCACCGTCGTCGTCGGCAAGCGGGCGGTGGTCAATCAGATCGTCGGCGATCGAAACGTCGCCGACGCCGTAGTGACCGGTGGTGTCGGTGAACCCGCCGTGCAGCACCAGGGTCATTTCGGTCCCGCGATGGGTGTGCGGAGGCAGACCGTGCCCTGCCCGGAGACAGAACAGACTGGTCACGAACCCGTCGTCGCTGCCGATCCGCCATTCGCGGATGCCGGGCAGCCGGGTCTTCCACGGCACGTCGGCCAGCGGCCGTCCGGCATAACGCAGGATCGAGGCCGGCAGCCCGCTGTGATCTCTCCGGTTCGAGCCCATCGGGAATGCGGACAAGCCCGGGTCGGACTCGGGCTCAGCATCGGGAGCCGTGGCAAAGATCCGATCAAGCTTGTGATCGCGCCCTGGTACGTCGACGGGTTCAATCCCGTCGAGGAAGGTCCCGGCGACGGCCTCGAGATCTCCCACCCACCGATGATTGCGGGGGCTCAGCTCGAGATGCGCCTCGACCAGAACCTGCACCGGCAAGGGCAGACTCCCGGACACGTATCCGGCAATGAGCCCATCAAGGGCCTGGGAGCTATAGGTCATGCGTTCAGTCACTGCAGGATACAACCGTATCGGGATCGGGGGATCTGGACTTTGCCCATAGTACGGTGCGGATCGGGTCCCGGATCAGCCAATCATGACGAAATCGCATAGCACCGCTGCATTTCTCCCGACCATTCGCGGGCCATTGACGGTTGATGTGACTTGGCGGTGTCGATAGCTTGGCCGCTCCAACCCAAGCAAGGCAAGGTCATGGCCGTACTCGCATCCGTGCTCGACGCCATCGGCAACACGCCCCTGATCCGTCTCAACCGCGCCTCGGAAGAGACGGGCTGCGAAATCTTGGGTAAGGCAGAGTTCATGAATCCCGGGCAGTCCGTCAAGGACCGCGCCGCCTATTATATCGTCCGCGACGCCATGGAACGCGGCGAGCTCAAGCCCGGCGGCACCATCGTCGAGGGCACAGCCGGGAACACCGGCATCGGGCTGGCGCTCGTGGGCGCAGCCCTCGGGTTTCGCACCGTCATCGTCATACCCGAGACCCAGTCCGACGAAAAGAAGCAGATGCTGCGGCTTGCGGGAGCGGAACTGATCGAGGTTCCCGCCTTCCCCTATCGCAACCCGAACAACTACGTGAAGCTGTCGGGCCGCCTGGCCGCCAAGCTCGCCGAGAGCGAACCAAGCGGTGCCATCTGGGCGAACCAGTTCGACAACGTGTCCAATCGCGAGGCACACATCCTGACCACCGGGCCGGAGATCTGGGAGCAGACGGATGGCGAAGTGGACGGGTTCATCTGTTCGGTCGGGTCCGGTGGAACGCTCGCCGGTATCGGCATGGCCCTGAAGGAGCGCAATCCGGAGATCACCATCGGCCTTGCCGATCCGATGGGAGCCGCGCTCTACAACTTCTACACCCACGGCGAGCTGAAGTCGGAAGGCTCTTCGATCACCGAGGGGATCGGCCAGGGGCGCATCACCCGGAATCTCGAGGGCGCACCGGTCGACATCGCGTTCCAGATTCCGGATGGAGAGGCGCTTCCGATCGTTTTCGACCTGCTCAGGCACGAGGGGCTCTGTCTCGGCGGATCCTCGGGCATCAACGTTGCCGGCGCGATCCGGCTTGCCCGGCACCTCGGACCCGGCCATACGATCGTGACCATCCTCTGCGATTATGGCAACCGCTACGCGTCGAAGCTGTTCAATCCCGAGTTCCTTCGATCGAAGGATCTTCCGGTGCCCGAGTGGATGGAGCAGACACCGTCGATCGCGGTCCCCTTCGAGACGCCGGAATAGGCTGGGCGAAGCCGATGGAACTGGTGACCAAGCCCCTGTTTCGTGACGACGCCTACCTGCCCTCCTGCGAGGCGGTCGTCACCGCGGTCACCGACGCCGGCGGCATCGTGCTTGATCGGACCGTCTTCTACGCCTCCGGCGGCGGCCAACCCGGAGACATCGGCAGGATCGAGTTCGGCACCGGCGCAATGGCTGCGGTTGTCAACACGGTCCAGGGCGACGATCGCTCGAGCATCGTGCACCTTCTCGCCGACGACGCGGCGCGGCCCGCCCCCGGCGACACGGTGGTCGCGCATCTTGACTGGGAGCGGCGCTACAAGCACATGCGCATGCATACGGCGCTGCATCTGCTGACGGCGGTGCTTCCCTATCCGGTCACTGGAGGGCAGATCGGCGCCGAACAGGGGCGACTCGATTTCGACATTCCCGACGGCGCACTCGACAAGGACGAGATCACCGAGGCGCTGAACCGGGTCATCGCCGGTGACCATGCCGTTACCACCGAGTGGATTACCGACATGGAGCTGGAGGCCAATCCCGGTCTGGTAAAGACGATGAGCGTCAAGCCACCGATGGGATCCGGCCGGGTGCGGCTGGTGCGGATCGGAGAAGATGTCGATCTGCAGCCGTGCGGAGGCACGCACGTCCTGATGACGGGGGAAATCGGCACGGTCGTCGTCTCGAAGATCGAAAAGAAGGGAAAGCTGAACCGACGCGTCCGGCTGCAGTGGGCTGACATCTAGAGCCGGAGGCGGAAGGGCGGCCACCGGTTGTCCGCGGTATCCCGCTCTGAGCTGTTCGAACCAAGCACGTTTGACGACCTCGGGTCATTCAGGCCCGAACTGGTGATCTGGACCGACTACCCGTTAGACAGATGCGGTCGAAAATCGACACGGCCGCGCAAGTGCCTGACTGCCGGCCGCTTCAATCGATTCGATGCCTGCCTCCGATCGACGAGATGCAGGCCCGGCAACGCCCTCGCCGGACGACACGCTGTCGAAACCGGCAGATTTGGTCCCTTCGCCAGATGTCCGGCGCTGGGATTGCCTTCGGCACGGTCTCCCGTGCCACCACACGGTCGGATAATGCGGCAAACGCCCGACCCATCGTGTCCTCTCCGTCCCAAGGCCCGCATGGGCCGACGGCGGGGCCGACGGAATGCACTCTGACTCACTCGAGGATCCGCCCAAGTGCAAGACCACCGTTTCGACTACCTGGTCTCAACCGCATGGCTCGCCGAGCATATCGACGCCCCCGACGTGCTCATCGTCGATGGCTCCTGGCATCTGCCGTCAACCGAGCGCAAGGCGGCCACGGAATATCGCGAAGCGCACATTCCCGGCGCGGTGTTCGTCGACATCGATGAAGTCGCCGATCAC
The DNA here is from genome assembly GCF_053628695.1 of Amorphus sp. MBR-141. NCBI lineage: Bacteria > Pseudomonadati > Pseudomonadota > Alphaproteobacteria > Hyphomicrobiales > Amorphaceae > Amorphus > Amorphus sp. MBR-141. The sequence goes on along the minus strand of NZ_JBRJGW010000010.1, from coordinate 57,200 downwards.
GCGTCCCCCCTGCCCCACATGCTGCCGCGTCCTGAAGCCTTCGCCAGCGCGGCGCGACGCCTGGGCATCGGAGATGGCCAGACGATCGTCGTCTACGACACGGTCGGCATCTATTCCGCTCCCCGCGTCTGGTGGATGTTCCGCGCGATGGGAGCCGAACGCGTGTTCGTTCTCGATGGCGGACTGCCGCGCTGGCTGTCGGAAGGCCGCCCCGTCGAGGAAGGCGTCGTCAAGCGGCCCCCGCGCCATTTCACGGCCCGCCTGAACAATTCCCTCGTAGCGACCCAGGCCGACGTCGAGGATGCCCTGAACAGCGGCAGCTCCCTGATCGTGGATGCCCGCTCGGCCGAGCGGTTCGCCGGCACCGCGCCGGAGCCCCGCAAGGATCTGCGCTCCGGTCATATGCCGGGCGCGCTCAACCTGCCCTACACGAACCTCATCGGCCCGGACGGGTCGCTCAAGTCGGTCGATGCGCTGATGGGTGCATTTGCGGATGCAGGCGTCGAACTCGACCGCCCGGTGATCACCACCTGCGGTTCCGGCGTCTCCGCCGCGGTCCTCAGCCTGGCGCTTCGCTCCATCGGACACACGTCGGTCTCGGTCTATGACGGATCCTGGGCGGAATGGGGCGCCAACCCGGACCTCCCCCTCGCCACCGGAAACGCGCGGAGATAGCGCGCTCGCGCATGTACACACCGCCCGCCTTCCGTGAAGACGACCCGGCCGTCCTCCGCGCGATCATGCGCGAGGCGGGCCTGTCGACGCTGGTGACGGTGGGCGAGGACGGGATCGTGGCGACCCCGCTGCCGTTGATGCTGGATGAGACGGAGGGGCCGTTCGGCACCCTTTATGGCCATGTGGCCCGGGCCAACCCCCAGTGGAAATCGGCGGCGGCGGGAGAAGCCCTGGTGATCTTCACCGGGCCGGACGCCTACATCAGCCCGTCCTGGTATGCCGCCAAGCGCGAGCATGGAAAGGTCGTGCCGACCTGGAACTACGTGGCCGTCCACGCCTACGGGCCGGCGGAATTCTTCGATGATGCAGGGCGCTTGAGGGCGGTGGTGACCCGCCTTACCGTTCGCCACGAGGCGGCACGCCGGGAACCCTGGCAGGTCGACGACGCGCCGGAGGACTTCATCGAAAATCAGCTCCGTCTCATCGTCGGCGTGCGGATCCCGATCACCCGGATCGAGGGCAAGCGGAAGATGAGCCAGAACCGCTCAGAGGCCGACCGGACCGGCGTCGCCAAAGGCCTGGCGGAGAGCCCAAGCGGCGCCGATCGCGACGTCGCACCACTCATTCCGACGACAACCCGCTAGCTAGCGGTCAATCACACCGTCGAAGAAACGTCTCAGCGCGGCGGCGACCTCCAAGGGGGCCTCCTCCGCCATGTGGTGGCCGCTCCGGATGGGGCTGTCCGGATATCTTCTGCGACACCCAGGCCGTCCAGGGGTCGGTCGGGTCACCGTAGAGTGCCTCCATGTCGTCGCGCACCGACCACAGCACGGTGAGCGGACACGCAAGCCTGCGCCCGGCCTCTCGATCCGTCCGATCGTGACCATAGTCGACGTCCAGTCCAGCTCGGTAGTCGGCGAGCATTCCCCGGACGACAATCGGATCTCGGGTGGCGGCAAGGAAATCTGCGGCATTTTCCGCGCCCATGGCCTCCCAGTCGCAGGGATACCAGAGGTCCGGACTGGAGGTGACCGCCGCCTCGGCCTTTTCGGACTGGGCAAAGAAGAACCAATGAAACCAAGCCCTCGCGAATCGCCAGTCTGCGCGCTCGAGAGCCTCAAAGATCGGCACCCCATCCATCACGGCCAGGGCGGAGACGCGATCGGGGAAATCCATCGCCAAGCGAAATGCCCGGTAGGATCCGCGGTCGTGACCAGCCACGGCAAAGTGCCGGTATCCCAGCGTGTCCATGCACTCCGCGAGCGCCGCCGCCTTTGCGCGTCCGCTCGAGCCTTCGATACTCACGGGTTGATAGCTCTTCCCGAAGCCCGGCATGTCGGGGCAGACCACGGTGCGGGATTGCGAAAGTTCGGGGGCGACCTTCCACCAGGTGGTGTGTGTCCGAGGGTGGCCGTGGAGGAGCAGTGCGGCGGGCCGTTTCCGCCACGACGCAGCCGGATCGGTCCCTGGCCCGTCTCGACGACCTCCAGCTCGAAGCCAGGAAAGAAGGAGCCCAACTTTGCCTCCCCGGCGGCGCCCGGGCCCAATCCAGCCCACCGCCACAGGCACCAAACCGACGGTCCGACGAACCACTATGGCCGATCTGAGAGCGGCCGCGACCGGTCGGTCGGCCGAACTCAGTGGTGCAGGATCTGGCTCAGGAACAGTTTCGTCCGCTCGTGCTGCGGGTTGGTGAAGAACGGCTCGGGCGCGTTCTGCTCGACGATCATGCCGGCATCCATGAAGATCACGCGGTTCGCGACCTGGCGGGCGAAGCCCATTTCGTGGGTGACGCAGATCATCGTCATGCCGGACTGCGCAAGATCGATCATCACGTCGAGCACTTCCTTGATCATCTCCGGATCGAGCGCCGAGGTCGGTTCGTCGAAGAGCATGACGTTGGGATTCATGCACAGCGCCCGGGCGATCGCCACGCGCTGCTGCTGGCCACCCGACAACTGGCCCGGGTACTTTTTAGCCTGTTCCGGGATCTTCACGCGCTCGAGGTAGGTCATTGCCACCTCTTCCGCTTCCTTCTTGGGCATCTTGCGCACCCAGATCGGCGCAAGCGTGCAGTTCTCCAGGATTGTCAGGTGCGGGAAGAGATTGAAGTGCTGAAACACCATGCCGACCTCGCGGCGGATCTCATCGATCTTCTTGAGATCGCTGGTGAGCTCGGTCTGGTCGATCATGATGGTGCCCGACTGGTGCTCTTCCAGCCGGTTGATGCAGCGGATCAGCGTGGACTTTCCGGAGCCCGACGGCCCGCAGATGACGATCCGCTCGCCCTTCTTCACGGTCAGGTTGATGTCCTTCAGCACATGGAATTCGCCGAACCATTTGTTGACGCCGACCATGCTGATCATGGTTTCGTCGGAGACCGTCATGTCGCCCACCGGGGCACGGGGCGCGGTCTGGAGTTCTGAGACCTCGGTCATGGCCTAACACCTTTCACTTGCACCGCCCGAGGAGATTGCACCCCGGCCGCGTCCGTCGAACCCATGGAGGACGCCGGCACAGCGCGGCGCCATCCTCTATGACGCCGTCAGTGCGCCGTACGATCGAGCCGCCTCTCGATGAACATCGAGTAGCGCGACATTCCAAAACAGAAGACCCAGAAGATGAAAGCGGCAAATATGTAGCCGGTCGCCGGCGTCACCGGAGAAGACCACTTCGGATCGACGAGACTCAGCTTGACCATCCCGAGAAGGTCGAAGAGGCCGACGATCAGGACCAGCGAGGTGTCCTTGAACAGACCGATGAAGGTGTTCACGATACCCGGAATGACGTGCTTCAGCGCCTGGGGAAGGATGATCAGCCGCATCTTCTGCCAGTGACCGAGCCCCAGCGCATCGGCACCCTCGTACTGTCCTTTCGGCATCGCCTGCAGACCGCCACGCACCACCTCCGCCATGTAGGCCGAGGCAAACATGGCCACACCGATGATGGCCCGCAGCAGCTTGTCGAACGAGACGTCGTCCGGCAGGAACAGCGGCAGCATCACACTGGACATGAACAGGATGGTGATCAGCGGAACGCCGCGCCAGAACTCGATGAACATCACCGAGAGCAGCCTGACGATCGGCATCTTCGAGCGCCGTCCGAGCGCCAACATGATGCCGATGGGGAGCGACGCCGCGATGCCGCACAATGCGAGCACCAGCGTGACCAGAAGGCCGCCCCACAGCGCAGTCTCCACCTCTCGCAGCCCGAAATCGATGCCCATGACCACCAGCACGACGGCGAAGACCGCAAATGGTACGAGCACCAGCGTGGCCGGACGACGGCACTCCCTGTAAGGGGTCGCCCCGAGGAACGCCGGCAGGAACACCACCGCCTCGACGATCAGAAGCAGCACCAGCAGCGAAAGCCACCAGCTGACGCCGATCTCGAACTCGCCACCCGACAGCAGGACGAGCGAGACGACCGGGAAGATGACCAGCAGGAACACTGCGTTCAGAGCCTTGAACGGCGCCTTCGGGATCGCCATCGGGATCATGCTGATGGCCAGCAGGAAGAACACGATGTCGACGCGCCACCGCTCATCGATCGGATAGCGTCCATAGATGTACTGGGGGAACCGGGCTTTGACGAAGGCCCAGCATGCCCCGACGTTCGGGCCGACGCAGGCCTCCCGGTCGCTTCCGGTCCACACCGCATCGATGAACAGGAAGTTGATCAGCGGCGGGATGGTGATCCACAGAAGGTAGAGGGCGATCAGCGTCATCGCCGTATTGGCGAGACCGGAGAACAGGTTCGTGCGGACCCATCCGACCACGCCGCTTGTGCTGCCGGGAGCCGGCAGCGCCGGGGCAGGTTCGGACCTGACGTATGCGATGTCCATGCCCGTGCCCCTACCGTTCCACCAGCGCCACATGCGCGTTGAACCAGTTCATGAACCCCGACGTCAGCAGCGAGATCGCCAGATAGACGAGCATCGTCAGCGAGATGACCTCGACGGCCTGACCCGTCTGGTTGAGGACCGTTCCGGCGAACACCGAGACGAGGTCGGGATAGCCGATCGCCACGGCCAGCGAGGAGTTCTTGGTCAGGTTCAGGTACTGGCTGGTCAGCGGCGGAATGATCACCCGCATGGCCTGCGGAATGACCACCAGCCACAGCGTCATGCCCGACTTCAGTCCGAGGGCGTGGGCGGCTTCGGTCTGTCCCTTGCTGACCGAGATGATGCCGGCCCGCACGATCTCGGCGATGAAGGCGCCGGTGTAGATCGCGAGCCCGAGCACCAGCGCGACGAGTTCAGGGATGACCTGGACGCCCCCGCGCAGGTTGAAACCCTGAAGCGCGGGCGTCTCCAGCGTGATGGGCCGACCCGCAAGGAAGAAGGCCACCACCGGCAGGCCGATGACGAGGCCGAGGACGGCAACCGGAACCGGGAAGCGCTCGCCGGTGGCCATCTGGCGCTTCCGGGCCCACCTCGCCACCACGAACGATGCGACGAGGCCGAAGACGAGCGCCGCGATCACCGCCGAGCTTCCCGGCCCGAGAACGGGCGTGGGAACATAGAGGCCGCGGATGTTCAGCGCGGCGCCAAACCCGAGCTCGATGGAATCCCGCGGGCCCGGCAGCTGCTTCAGCACCGCGAAGTACCAGAAGAACAGCTGCAGTAGCAGCGGCACGTTGCGCATCACTTCGACATAGGCGGTGGCGATCTGGCGGATCAGCCAGTTCTTCGACAGCCGCATGATGCCCGCAACGAACCCGAAGATCGTCGCCATGACGATGCCGATGACCGCCACCAGCAGCGTATTGAGAAGTCCGACGAGGAAAGCGCGCCCGTAGGACGACGTCGCCGAATAGGGAATGAGCGTCTGCGAGATCTCGAAGCCGGCCGTCTGAGACAGAAAGCCAAATCCGGACGCGATGTGCTGGCGCTGAAGGTTGGCGAGCACATTGGACGCCGCCTCGTAGACAAGGAACAGCACCACCACCAGGACGACGGCCTGATAGACCGTGCCGCGAACCTTCGGGTCGTAGATAAATGAGCCGCGCGAGCGCTCGGCGCGCAATGGTCCCGCACCGTGATCCTGAACCGCCATCAGTGCCCCTCGGAAGGTGAGGTTGTTGTTTGGGACACAGTCATCGGATCGCAGCCGGCCGAACGGCCGGCCACGACCCGATCATGTGCGATCAGCGGACAGGAATGCCGTACTGGAGACCACCGTCAGTCCACAGCGCATTGATGCCGCGTTCGATGGCGAGCGGCGTCGACGGACCGATGTTGCGATCGAAGATCTCGCCGTAGTTGCCCACGCCCTTGATCGCCTTCACCGCCCAATCATTGTCGAGGCCGATCGCCTCGCCATAGGCACCTTCGGTGCCGAGAAGACGCTTGATCTCCGGATTGTCGGAGCCCTTCATCTCTTCGACGTTCGCCTGGGTCACACCGAGCTCCTCCGCATTGACGAGCGCGTAGCCGACCCACTTGATGAGGTTGAACCACTCGTCGTCACCCTGACGGACCACCGGGCCGAGCGGCTCCTTCGAGATCACCTCGGGAAGGATCATGCTGTCGTCAGGATTGGTGAGCTTCAGCCGCTCGGCATAGAGGCCGGAGGCATCGGTCGTGAACGCGTCGCAGCGACCCGCGTCGTAGGCCTGGATGGCCTCGTTCGCGGACTCGAACACCACCGCGTTGATGTCCATGTCGTTGGTGCGGAAATAGTCGGACAGGTTGAGCTCGGTCGTGGTGCCGGTCTGCACGCACACCGATGCGCCGGAGAGCTCGAGGGCCGAAGTGATGCCGAGCGACTTGCGGACCATGAAGCCCTGGCCGTCGTAATAGCTGACGCCGGTGAAGTTCAGACCGAGCTGGGTATCGCGGGACATCGTCCAGGTGGTGTTGCGAACCAGCACGTCGACCGAACCGGACTGCAGCGCGGTGAAGCGCTCCTTGGCCGTCAGGGGGGTGAACTTGACCTTCGTCGGATCGCCGAAGATCGCCGCTGCGTAGGCGCGGCAATAGTCGACGTCGAAGCCATTCCACTCACCGGAGTCGTTGGTGGTCGCGAAGCCGGCAAGTCCGCTCGCGTTGGAGCCGCACTGGACGAACCCCTTGGATTTCACATCTTCGAGCGTCGCTGCGTTGGCAGCGGCCACGCCCAGCCCGATGGCGGCGGCAATGGCGATCGGGAGCACGGTCTTGTTCATGAGGATGCCTGCTCATTTCTAGAGTTAGACTGGAATGGTGAACGTTTTTGCAACCGGAGACTGCCGCGGCGGATCCGCCCTGATCGGATAGCTCGATCCCGGCTCGCCCCCCTGCACCTCCAGAGATTGTCATCACAGGCTATTCCGAGGGACCGGTCAAGGGGTTGCACGGGAGCGGGAAACCGCCGATCAGTTGATCCCACACGCAAGCTTCGTTCCAATTTTGCTGAAAATGGCGCCATGAACAAAACAAAACCAGCAGGTTCCGAGGATATCGCGACCCGGCTTGCCCACGCCGGCCCCTCGCCCCACGACAATCACGGCTTCGTCAACCCGCCCGTCTTCCACGGCTCCACAGTCCTCGCGCCGAACCTCCAGGCAGCCCAGGACCGGAGCCGCCGCTATCTCTACGGCCGCCAGGGCACGCCGACGATGGACGCGCTGGAGCAGACAGTGACCGACATCGAAGGCGCGGCAGGTACAATCCTGACGAGTTCCGGCCTGGAAGCATGCACCGTGGCACTGATGTCCTGCACCAAGGCCGGCGACCACGTTCTCGTCGCCGACAACGTGTACGGTCCCACCCGCCGTTTCTGCGACAAGGTGCTGGCCAGGTTCGGCGTCGAGACCACGTATTTCGACCCGCAGCTCGGTGCCGGGATCGCCGACCACTTTCGCGACAACACCACGACGGTGTTTCTCGAGGCTCCGGGGTCGCTGACCTTCGAGATGCAGGACATTCCGGCGATCGCCTCGGCCGCCAAGCAGCGCGGCCTCACCGTGGCAATGGACAACACGTGGGCGACGCCGGTCTATTTCCGGCCGATCGAGCACGGCGTCGACCTGTCGATCCAGGCCGCCACGAAGTACTTCGGCGGCCACTCCGATCTGCTGCTCGGCACCGTTGCGGCGAGCGAGGCGGCCTACCCCGCACTCAAGGAGATGCGCCTGTTCCTCGGCGTGAACGTCGGGCCGGACGACGTCTCCAACACGCTGCGCGGTATGCGGACCCTGCCGCTGCGCCTTGCACGCCATTTCGAGAGCGGCGTCACCGTCGCCCGATGGCTCGAGAACCGGCCGGAGGTCGAGCGGGTCTTGCATCCCGCCCTCGAAAGCGATCCGGGCCACGCGATCTGGAAGCGGGACTTCACGGGCGCGTGCGGGCTGTTCGCCATGGTGCTCAAGCCGTGCTCGAAGTCGCAGCTGTCCGCCTTCGTCGACGGGCTGCGCTATTTCGGCATCGGGGCGTCATGGGGCGGCTTCGAGAGCCTGATCACCTGTCCCGATCCGAGCGCGATGCGCACGGTGACGCCGTGGGAGGCAGACGGGCCGCTGGTGCGGCTGCACATCGGCCTGGAGGACCCGGCCGATCTGATCGCCGACCTGGAGGAAGGCTTCGGCCGGCTGGCACAGGACTAGCCCGCCCGCCACCACCAAGCAGAAATCTGCACCAACTACCTGATATAAAATGAAAATCCAGGAACGACGGGCGCTTCGTTCCTGGATTTTTTACGCCGAATGCGACGTCTATCGGGCTTTGACCGGGATCTGGTCAGTCCGTCTTCACCAGCGCCGCCCGGTGCTCGCGCATGATGAGCCAGAGATTGCGCACATAGATGACGAGACCCGCGGCCTGACCGGCGATGAAGACAGGGTCCTTCTGATGAACGGCATAGGCCAGCAGCATCGCGCCGCCGCCAAGCGAGAAGAACCAGAAGGTGACCGGCACCACCGAGCGTCGTGCCTTTTCGCTGGCGATCCACTGGACCAGAAAGCGCATCGAGAACATTGCCTGGGCGGCGAAGCCCAGAATGAGCCACAGGTCCATCTGAGAGATGAAGACGTGGTGAAACCAGTCCGCGACCGCGGCGAGTGTGCCGTCAGAGCCCATCGGAACGCCTCTCTTCTGGGCTCTGGATGCGACGCCGCCGCCGCATGAGCCACCAAACTCCGAACAGATCGAGGATGCCGACGGCCGCGCGGTCCCAAAGACCATAGTGCGAAGCGCCGAACCGCCGTTCCCGATCGACGACATCGACATAGCGCACGCCGCCCCCTTCCCGCTTCACCAGCGCGGGCAGGTAGCGATGCCAGCCGTCAAAATAGGGAAGTTCGAGGAACACCTCACGACGGATCGCCTTGAGGCCGCACCCGGTGTCGCGCGTTCCGTCGTTGAGCAACGTGCGCCGCAGCCCGTTCGCCCCACGCGACGCATAGCGCTTGGCCCATGATGCCTTGCGGCCCTGGCGTTCGCCGGCGACCATCGCAACGCCGTCGCCGCCAGCTTCCATCGAGGCCAGCATTTCCGGGATGAAGCGCGGATCGTTCTGGCCGTCCCCGTCAATGGTCACGATGACGCGGCCGCGGGCATAGCGCACTCCGGTGCGGATGCTGGCGCTCTGGCCGCAGGATTCCGCGTGGCGGATGTGCCTGAGCCAGGGCGAGGATGTGGCCGCCATGTCCGCGAGAACCCGATCGGTCTCGTCCGTCGAGCCGTCGTCGACGACCAGCACCTCGAACGGGCGCCCGCTCAGCGCGGCCCCGATCTCCGAGACGAGCCCCGGCAGGTTGCCGGCTTCGTCCTTCGCCGGGATGACGACCGACACATCGGGGCTGGCGCCTGGCAAGGACGCGGGATCAGTCGAAGGGATTGCTGAAACGGACAAGGTTCGGGTCGGGCTCGGTCGAATTGCTGATCACGATTGATCGGAGCGGCCGGACGACGCCGGATCTCCGTGCATATGGGAGAGCCTGCTATCCGCCTTCGGAGGCTCAATCAAGGCTCCGAGCGACGAAAGAGCGTCATCTCGAGGACATCGCCGTTGCCTATGTTGCGGCCGGTTTCGGTCGCCGCCTCCTCCAGCATGACCCCTTTTGCCTCGATGGCGGCCAGCGTCTCGGCCTGTTCCTGCGCGTCGACGGCGAGCACCGCGCATGGTGTCCGGGCGATGGCATCCGCCGCCTGCTGCGGCGAAGCGATCACCGTGTCCGTGCCGGCCAGGAAGACGAGGCTCATCTCGCGGAAGCCGACCGAGACGAGAACGGGGTCCGGGCAACCGGCCACGTCCCGTGCCACGGCCGCGATCCTCGGGCTGAGCCAGAGCGAGTCGAGACGCGGGAGCACAAGGCCCCAGGCGGCGACGTTGAGGAGGATGGAGGCTCCGACGGCGAGACAGACGGCTTGCAGGCGGTCCCGGTCCTGCACCAGCAGCCGTGCTGCCAACAGCGCCGCGGCGATGGCGACGAGCGTGAGCACGACCGCGACGAAGGAGATCCTGTCGCCGAGCACAAGCGGCAGCACGACTACTGTCGGCAAGAGGGCGATGGGAAGGCCCGCCAGTTCGATCGCGCCGAGCCACCTGAGCCAGCGCACCGGAAGCGGGCGATCGCTGCCGACGAGCACGAAACTCGCCGCGATCGCGAGCGCAGGCAGTAGCGGCAGGGTGTAGTGCGGCAGCTTCGTCGCGACGATCTCGAAGACGATCCATGACGGGATCGCCCAGGCCATCAGAAAGCGCATCACCTGCGAGCGGCGCTCGGCCCACATGGCGCCCGCGCCGACGACAGCCAGCGCCATGGCCGGCCACGCCACGCCCACGGACATCAGGAGATGGGTCAGCGGCGGCGCCCAATGGCCCTCCTGCCCGCTGCCCGCCTTGCCGAGGAAATCGTTCATCACGGCTTCCTGAAAGAAAGCGCCGTCGGTCGCCATGTTGATCGCGACAAACCAGGGCAGCACCATCGCGATGGTGAGGAGCAGTCCGGGCAGGATGTGCAGCCGGGCGAGCCAGCGCCACCTGTGGGCGTTGGCGACCGTCAGCCACAGAATGGTCAGCCCGCAGACCATCAGGCCGATCGGCCCCTTGATCAGGATGCTGGCGGCGATTGCCACCCAGAAGACGAGCGGCCAGCCGAAGAAGGACGACTTGCGTTCCGCCAGCCAAATGCGCGCCAGGGCCGCCTGCGCGAACACCACGGTCGCAGTCAGCATCGCATCCGTCTTGGCGAGGTGGGCCTCAACGTTGAGTACGACGATCGCCAGCGTGATGAACCCCGCGACGAGGGCCGGCAGCGGCCCCATGAAGGCGCGGGCGGCGATCACCGTACCGAGGACGGTCAGCACCGCGCCGAGCAGCGAGGGAAGCCTGTAGACCCAGAGCGGTGCGTCGGCGCCGTATCCCGATACCTCCACGGCCGCGGCCTGGAGCCAATAGATGCCGATCGGCTTCTTGTAGCGCGGCTCGTCCTGCAGCCGGATGTCGACATAATCGCCGCGCTCGACCATCTGCTTCGAGGCCTGGACGTAGCGTGGCTCGTCGCGATCGATGGGCGGAACTGCGGCGAGACCGGGGATATAGGTGAGCGCTGCAAGCAGCACGAGAAGCACTGTGCACAGTCTGAAGTGGGCGCCGACGAAACCGGCGAAACCGCCCGTCAACTGCGCATGGGTCCGGCTCGTCGGTCGGGGCGAAGGGGCTGACGCGGAAATGACGGTGGTTCCTTCGTGAGGGAGCGGGCGTCGGGCGCCGCGTTTTGGCGCACTCCGGGATCTCGCCCGATCCGTCCCCGCGTGATAGCCGTCCAGCATCGAGAACGTCAACGCGACTGAAGGGGGCAGCCTTGACCACGTTCGTACAGCTTACGGATCTGCATCTTCGCCCGCGTGGCGCTCCCGCCCTGCGCATTGCCGAGTCGAACATGCTCACGGCCCGTGCCGTGAAAGCGGTGCGCGCGATTTCGCCTGCCCCGGACGCTGTGGTGGTCACCGGCGACGTCGCCGATACCGGCGATCCGCGAGAGTACGAGGTGGCCAAAGAGCTCCTGAGCGCCCTGCCCGTGCCGGTCTACGTCATGCCCGGCAACCACGACAGCGCCCAGACCATGCGGACCGCCTTCGCCGACTGGCCGGGCGTTGGCGACACGCCAGCCGATCACTTCTCGTACACGGCCGACATCGGACCTCTGCGGCTGGTGGTGCTCGACACCTCTGTCCAGGGCAAGCCGTATGGAGAGCTGGGCGCCGGCCAGCTGACCTGGCTCGATGCCCGCCTTGCCGAAGCAGGCGATCGGCCCACCGTCATCGCCATGCATCATCCGCCGATCCGAACCGGTCTCGCGCACATGGACACCTACGACCTGCGCGATGGGGCCGCCCTCGCCGAGATCGTCGGAAGCCACGGCAACGTCGAGCGGATACTCGCCGGTCACGTCCACCGCCTCATCGTGTCCGCCTTTGCCGGCACGTCGGTGATGATCGTCCCGGGGGTCTCCCACCAGGTGGAGCTGAACCTCGAGCCCAAGGCGCGCGCGCAGATCGTGCTGGAACCGCCGGCTTACGGGCTGCACACTTGGCTCGGATCCAGTCTGGTCTCCCACATGGCCTACGTGGAATCCTATCCCGGTCCCTACCCCTTCAATCCGGACAAAGGTGTCACATGGCCGGGCTACTGACCGACATCGCGGCGGAACACGACATCCCGACCATGGATGACGTTCGGGCCGCGGCAGCGCGGCTCCTGGGGGTCGCGGTCCGCACGCCGATCGTGCACGCGCATGTGCTCGACGAGATCGCCGGCGGACGGGTGTTGGTGAAGGCCGAACCGCTGCAGCGCACCGGCTCGTTCAAGTTCCGCGGCGCCTACAATCGGCTCTCGCTGATCGCGCCGGAGGCACGCACCGCCGGCGTCGTCGCCTGCTCATCGGGCAACCACGCGCAGGGCGTGGCCGAAGCGGCCCGCCTGCTCGGCATGCCCGCGACCATCGTGATGCCGTTCGATGCACCAGCGATCAAGCGCAGCCGCACGCTACGATCCGGCGCGAGGATCGTCGACTACGACCGGGCGACCGAGGACCGGGACGAGGTCACCAACGCTTTGGCCGACGAGCTCGGCGCCACGCTGGTCCACCCCTACGACGATGCCGGGGTGATCGCCGGTCAGGGAACGGTCGGGCTGGAAATCGCCGAAGACTGCATCAGCGCCGGCATTCGCCCCGATGTGGTGATCGTCCCGGCCGGCGGCGGGGGGTTGGCCGCAGGCATCGGGCTCGCTGTCAGCGACGCCATGCCCGGCGTCGCGCTGGTGACGGCCGAGCCCGAGGGATTCGACGACCATGCCCGGTCGTTCGCCGCCGGTACCCACGTCGCCAATGACCGGATGTCGGGCTCGCTGGCCGATGCCATCTTGACGCAGACGCCCGGCCGGCGGTCGTTCGCGATGAACCACGGACGCTATGCTTACGGGACGGCGGTGAGCGACGATGAAATGCTCGCCGCGGTCGCCACGGCGGCAAACGAGCTGAAGCTGATCGTGGAGCCCGGCGGCGCGGCCGCCCTTGCCTCAGTACTCGCCCGCAAGGTCGACCTTCAGGGGCGCATCGCCGTGGTGGTCGTGTCCGGCGGCAACATCGATCCTGCCATGCTGGCACGCGCACTCGGGGTGAGTTGACCTCTGCCACCACGCGACATTTCCGATCAGAATTCTGATCGGAAATGCTTCGGTTTCAATGAGTTGAGGGCACCTTTTCGCTCAGATTTACGGGGGCCCACCGGTCGATCCTTCAGCCCCAGAGCTCCGGCTCGGGCGGATAGAGCAGCGATCCCTCGAAGCGCAAGCCGGGGTCGCGGTCGCGCGCGAGGAGCAGCGGCCCGTCGAGGTCGACGAACGCCGCCTTCTGGGCATAGAGCACAGCCGGTGCCATCGCCAGCGAGGTCGCGAGCATGCACCCGACCATCACCGTAAGCCCGAGCCGCTCGGCTTCCTGGACCATGGCGAGGGCCTCCGTCAGGCCACCCGACTTGTCGAGCTTGATGTTCACGGCGTCGTAGCGCGCCGTCAGGCCCTCGAGTTCCGACATGACGTGGACACTCTCGTCCGCACACACCGGCACCGGACGGCGCACGGTCGCAAGAAGCCCATCGCGATCGGCCGGCAGCGGCTGCTCCACGAGTTCCACACCGACGTCCGCGCACGCCGTCATCGCATCGAAATAGGTATCCCGGCTCCACGCCTCGTTTGCGTCGACGATCAGCCGTGCGTTCGGCGCGCCGGCGCGCACCGCCTTGATGCGGGCCACATCACCCGGACCACCGAGCTTCACCTTCAGCAACGGCCGATCCGCAGCTGCTTCCGCCGCAGCGCGCATCGACTCCGGATCGCCGAGGCTGAGGGTGTAGGCCGTCGTCAGCGGCTGAAGCGACGCGAGCCCCGCCGCCTCGAAGGCGCGGATGCCGGTAACCTTGGCTTCGATATCGAACAGGGCGCAGTCGATGGCGTTGCGGGCGGCCCCTGCCGGCATCAAGTTGCGAAGCGTCTCCCGGTCGAGACCAGCCGCGACACGCTCCGCCATCGCCTCGATGTCGGCGACGACGCCGGCCACGCTTTCCGCGTAGCGGGAATAGGGAACGGCCTCGCCGCGACCGCGATGCTCGCCGTCGGTGATCTCGGCGACGACGACCGTCGCTTCGGTCCGGCTTTCGCGCGAGATCCGGAATTCACCGGCGATCGGGAACGTCTCGACCTTGACTTCCAGGGATCGGGTCATGACGTCGGAAAACTCGCCTTTATCTCTTCGACGATGTCGGCAACGCCGAACCGGACGGGGTCGGTGGCGGGGAGATTGTATTCGGCGGCGGTGGCGTCGAGCACTGAACGTGCCTCCGCTTCGCTCAGCGCCGCGGTGTTGATCGCGATGCCGACGCACCGGATCTCCGGATTGGTCAGGCTGCCGCAGCGCACCGTCAGATCGATGACGTCGCGAATCGAGGGCAGAGGGTGCTGAACGCCGCGCATCTTCGTACGGGTCGGTTCATGGCAGACGACGAAGGCATCGGGCTGCGCGCCGTGCAGCAGACCGAGCGACACGCCGGCGAACGACGGGTGGAACAGCGATCCCTGCCCTTCGATCAGATCCCAATGCTCTGGATCGGCGGCCGGGGCGATCCATTCGGCGGCGCCGGAAATGAAATCCGCGACCACCGCATCGATTGCCGCGCCACGTCCGGAGATGAACACGCCGGTCTGGCCGGTGGCCCGGAAGTCGGCATCGAAGCCCGCCTCCCGCATTCCCCGCTCGAGCGCAAGCGAGGTGTACTTCTTGCCGACCGAGCAGTCCGTTCCGACCGTGAGCAGACGACGGCCCGGACGTTTGGTGCCCTTGCCGGTCGCGAAGCGTTCGGTCGAGTGACGGACATCGACGAGACGGCGACCGTTGCGCGCGGCGGCGTCGCGAATCTCCGGCACGTCGGACAATTTCTGGTGAAGTCCGGTGGCCACGTCCATGCCGGCATCAAGCGCCGCGACGATCGACGACACCCAGTGCTCCGGCAGAACGCCCCCGGCGTTGACGGCGCCGACCACCATCGTCTTGGCCCCGGCACGGGCGGCGGCGGCCGCGTCCATTTCCGGCAGACCCGCATCGGCCTGGCAGCCGGGGAGCCGCCACTGACCGACGCACCACTCACGTCGCCAATCGACGATGCCGAGGCCCGTCTTGGCGGCCAACGCGTCCGGGACATCTCCCAGAAACAAGAGATACGGGTTTTCGAGTTCCATGAAGCGAACCGGGTTTGGGAGGAGACACTGTGTGCTTGCGCCTCTCGACGCAACGTGTGCGAAACACTAACACTTCGCAGAGGGTTTGCCAGAGGTCGGAACGCCCCGCGTTTCCGTCCGACGGTCGGCTGACCAGCAAAGGCGAGTGATGAACGTTCAGTCCGTACCGGAGACAGCACGGCTTCGTGTCGAAAACGGCAATACGGACATGCCGGACGTGGTCGTGGCCGGTCCATGGACCCTTTATCATGCCCGCCACGCGGAAGACCTCATCGAAGGCGTCACGCTTGAGGCCGCCCAGTCGGTGTCCATCGACCTCGGCGGTGTCAGCGAACTGGACACGGCGGGCGCCTGGCTCATTCACCGGCTGCGCGCGGGGCTGGAGTTCCGCGGCGCACGGGTCGAGCTGGTGAACGTCGACGAGCGATTCGCGCCGCTGTTCACCGAAATCGAGAACCACGTCCCCCGCCAGTGGCAGCCACGCCGCAGCCGCTTCTCGATCCTCAACACGCTCGAGGGGATCGGCCGCCAGGCCGAAACGATCTTCAAGGACGCCGTCGCGGTCATCAGCATCCTGGGAGCCTTCGGAATCGGCCTGACGGCAGCGCTGTTCAATCCCTCGCGATTGCGTGGCATCTCGATCCTGGCGAACTTCGATCGCGCCTGCCGCGGCGCCGTCCCGATCGTGGCACTGATGTCGTTCCTGATCGGCCTGATCATTGCCCAGCAGGGCGGCTTCTACCTGCGGCAGTTTGGTGCGGAGACCTTCGTCGTCGATCTGGTGGGGGTGCTGGTTCTGCGCGAGATGGGCGTGCTGCTGACCGCGATCATGGTCGCGGGCCGGTCGGGAAGCGCGTACACGGCCGAAATCGGCTCGATGAAGATGCGCGAAGAGATCGACGCCCTGAAGGTCCTCGGCCTCGAGCCTGTCGAGATCCTGGTCATTCCGCGGCTGATCGCGCTGATGCTGGCCCTGCCGCTGTTGACGTTCGTGGCCGATATCGCCGCGCTCGCAGGCGCCGCGCTCGTGTCCTGGGTCTACATGGCAATTCCGCCCGAAACGTTCCTGCAGCGCCTCCACGAGGCCGTCAGCACGGAAGAGCTCATGATCGGCCTGGCCAAAGCACCGTTCATGGCCCTGATCGTCGGCCTGATCGCCTGCGTCGAAGGGCTGAAGGTTGGCGGCAGCGCCGAGTCCCTCGGCCAGCAGACGACCAATTCCGTGGTGAAGGCCATTTTCATGGTCATCGTCGTCGACGGTCTGTTTGCAATCTTCTTCTCGGCCATGGGGATCTAGGAATGGTTGGACAGACCCCCGAAACTGACCAGACAGCAACCCCGCAAGACGCCGCCACGCGCGGAGGCGCGAACGGCCACGACATCATCCTGAAGGCGCGCGCCGTCACCGTCGGGTTTGGCGACGCCCTGATTCTCAAGGACCTCGATCTCGACGTCTATCGCGGTGAAATCCTGGGGTTCGTCGGCGGGTCGGGCACCGGCAAGTCGGTCCTGATGCGCACGATCCTGCGGCTGATGCCGAAACGGGCCGGAACGATCGAGGTGTTCGGCAAGGATCTCGACAAGCTGTCGGCGCACGAGCTGTCGAGCGTCGAGCAGCGCTGGGGTGTGCTGTTTCAGATGGGCGCCCTCTTCTCGTCCCTGACGGTCAAGCAGAACATCCAGGTGCCGATGCGCGAGCACCTCGATCTCAGCCAGCGGCTGATGGACGAACTGGCGCTCCTTAAGCTCGAGCTGGTTGGACTGCCGCGCGAATCGGCGGAAAAGTTCCCTTCGGAGCTTTCAGGAGGCATGATCAAGCGTGCCAGCCTCGCCCGCGCACTGGCCCTTGATCCCCAGCTCGTCTTCCTCGACGAGCCGACATCGGGGCTCGACCCGATCGGTGCCGGAGATTTCGACGCGCTCATCGGGAATTTGCGCGACACATTGGGACTGACGGTCTACATGGTCACTCATGATCTCGACAGCCTCTACACCGTGTGCGACCGCATCGCAGTGCTGGGGGAGAAGCGCGTGCTGTTAACGGGAACGATCGACGACATGTTGAAGTCCGATCATCCCTGGGTGAGGTCCTATTTCCACGGCGTCCGTGGACGGAAGCTCGCAGGCTGAGCTGAATGGAAACACGGGCCAACTACGTCGCTGTCGGACTGTTCGTGCTGCTGGTGCTGACCGGCGCGCTCGGCTTCGTCTACTGGCTCTATTCAGCCGGCAACACGACCCAGCGAACGCCGATCGAGATCCTCTTCCACGATCCGGTGACCGGCCTCGCCGTCGGCAGTCCCGTCGTGTTCAACGGCATCCGCATCGGCGAAGTCAGCCAGCTGGGGTTCGTGAGCGCCGATTCTCCGACGGTTCTCGCACGCGCTCAGGTCGATCGGAACGCGCCGATCAAGAAGGACACCAAGGCCGAACTCGGGGTCCAGGGGCTGACCGGTGTCTCCTACGTGTCCCTTTCGGGCGGCGACGCGACCTCCCCTTCGATTTTCGTCGGAGATGCGATCCCGGAAATCACCGCCCAGCGTTCGGCGATCCAAGATCTGCTCCAGGGCGCCCGCGACATCCTGGTGAAGACCGATTCGACGATCGGTCAGATCGACCAGCTCATTCAGGACAACAAGGACAAGATCTCCCGGACCGTATCCAACGTGGAGACGTTCTCGAACGCACTTGCCGACAACTCCGACAATATCGACCGGCTGCTGACGGATATCAGCGACGCCGGGGCTGCGATCGCGAAGGTCGCTCCCCACGTCGAATCGCTTGTGTCCCGCGCCGACAGCCTCGTCGCGGAAGTGAAGCCGGAAGACGTTCAGCGCATCACCGCCAACGTCGTCGAGTTCACCGATCGCCTCGGCGAGTTCAGCGGGAACATGAGGCAGGTCGTCGACAGCGTGACTGCGGCCGCCACCGATTTGCAGCAGTTCGCTGCCGGCCTGAACACCTCGCTGAGCGATGTCGACAAGCTGATCACCGCGGTCGATCCCGCGACCATCCGGTCGATCCTCGAGCAGGTCAACAATGTGGCGACTGCCGTCGGCCAGCGTAGCGAGGACATCGACAGCTTCATCGCGGACGCGAAGACCAGCGCCGAAAACATCCGCTCGCTCTCCCAGTCCATCAATGGGCAGACCGCCGATATCGAGGCCATCATCGCCTCCACCCGCAGCGCCACCGACCGGGCCGATGCGATCGCCGGGAGCCTGCAGCCCGCCGCGGATCAGATCGGCCGAGTGGTTGCCGCGGTGAACCCGGAAGCCATCGAAACGATCGTCAATCAGTTGCGGTCCGTCTCCACCGTCCTCGGAGGGCGCAGCCAGGATATCGACCGGTTCATCGCGGACGCCACGGTGAGCGCGGACAACGTCCGCACGGTGACCCAGTCGTTCGCCGACCAGAACGGTGACATCCAGGCGATCATCGCCTCGACCCGCAGCATCACCGAGCGGGCCGATACGTTCGTGGCCAGCCTCCAGCCGAGCGTCGACCGCCTCGACAGCCTGCTCGCGGCCATCGACACGGCGGACATCCGGACCATCGTCGCCAACGTGCGCGAAGTCACCCAGGCCATCGCGGGGCGCTCCGAGGACATCACCGCGATCATCGTCAACGCCAAGGAGACGGCCGCAAGCGCGCGCGCCTTCGCCGACAGGCTCGATGCACAGAAGGAGACGATCGACCAGGTCGCGAACAATGCCCGGGACATCACCGACAAGCTGAACGCGGCCTCGACCCGGGTGAATTCGATCGTCGACAATGTCGGAAACATGGTTGAAGGCGACGGTCAGGGCCTGATCAAGGAAGCAACCGAAGCGGCCCGTGCGATCAAGGTGGTCGCGCAGGCGTTCGAGAGCCGGGCCGGTACCATCTCTTCCGGCCTCGAGCGGTTCTCGACGACCGGTGTGGACGATTTCCGCGGCGTCATGACCCAGGCCCGACAGACGCTTCTGGAGATCGAGCGCGCCTTCTCCAACCTTGATCGCGACCCGAGCCGCGTCATCTTCGGCGGCCCGAACGGTCCCCGCTACCAGCCGCAAAGACGCTAGGATTGAGCAAGATGGCTGAGTTTCCGTCCGCCCGCCTGAGTTCGCGTGCCATGCGGCGCGTCCTGCTCGTGCCCCTTCTGGCGGCTGGGCTCACCGCCTGCGCGTCGTTGGGAGGCGAAAGTACGGTCAAGGCGATCTACACGCTGTCTGCGCCCGAGGAAATCGCCAACCTCCGAGGCAACTCCAGCGCCCAGATCCTGATCGCGACACCGATGGCTCTTGAGGCACTGAACACCAACCTCATCGCCGTACGGCCCGGTCCTTCCACCCTCTCCTACTATCCCGATGTGCAGTGGGCGGACCGTCTTCCGAACGTCTTCCAGGCAATATTGTCGAACGCGTTCGAGAACACCGGGCGTGTGAAGGCGGTCGGACTCCCCGGTCAGAGCCTGCTGATCAACTATCAGATCGTGACCGAAATCCGGGCATTCCAGGCGGAGACGGCTGGAAGCCAATCGGCGGTGGTGGAAGTTTCCGTCAAAATTCTCGACGACCGAACCGGCCGCGTGCGATCGAGCCGGATCTTCCGCAGCGAACAGCCGATCTCCGGCGATTCCGTCGGGACGGCCGTCAACGGGCTCGATACCGCGAACAAGGCGGTGGTCGACGAGATCGTGCGCTGGACGCTTGCGACCATCGGCTGACGACGGGCACCGTCCGGCGCCCTCGCCGTTCTCCTCCCGCCTGCTATTTCGCCTGACGGTCTGCCCGGTCGGGCACGATCTTGAGGCGCGCGACCAGATCCGTCGCGGCCAGTCGCGCGCTCTCCAGGTCCGATTTGGCTGCGGCGATCGCCTCGACGTCCGCACTCGACAGATCGTCGTCATCCTCGACATCGATCGAGGCGATCATTTTCCCGGCCGCCCCGATCGATGCCGCAACCCGTGCCGCCGCGTCGCTGGCCGGCGCGTCGGTTGCGTTGACGAGGTCCGTCGCCTGGAAGAATTGCGAGAGGCCGCGGATCTCCGCCTGCAGGTAGAGAAGCACCAGCGGCTGACGGTCGAAGGGGCCAGACACCACCGCCGCCTTGTCCGCATCCTCGACGAGCGCCGTGGCGAGGCGGTCCTCCGCCGCAGCCGCCCCGCGCACGAAGGTATCCAGGATCTTCGCCAGGGCTGCGTCTGCCCGCCGGTAGGCTGGATTGTCGGCGGCCGGCGTCGCAAGCCAATCGCCGTAGCCACCATCCTTTGCCCACTCCGAATCGAGGGCTGTCGAAATCGCTTTCACGTTGGCGGCGACCAGCCCGGCAAACCGGCATGATTCGGCAAACCGGTCGCTTCCCGGCTCGGCCGGCGTCGCAACCAGCAGCCGCTCGAACGCTGGCAGCCCTTGTATCTGCGGTGATTCCTGCGCGAGCGCGCCCACGTCCTCCGGACCGGACTGCGATCCGTCCTGTCCGGTGATCGGCGTCGGCTCGGTCTTCGAATCAGTCGAGGGAGTGGCCGGCACCGGCGTCTTGAGCCGTTCGAGCCGTCGGTTGACGTCGGCCGGACCAAAATCGAGGAAGGCGACCGCGCCCAGGGCCTGCACCGTGCGCTGGAAGCTCTCGTCGACCGCGCTGCGCGTCGTGTCCGACGGATTGGCACAATAGCGGACGGTGGCGGTCTGCAGAGCGTTTGCGGCGTCCGCAAGGGCCCCATAGCCGGGCCTGATGTAGCCTTCGACCACCCCGGACAGCACCGCTTCGATCGGCCTGTTGAACTCCGACTCAGCGGCCAATCCGGGGACTGGAACGACCGTCGCCGTCAGCAGGACGACCGCGGTCGCCCTCGCCCATCGTCCAAATGCCATCCAGGTTCTTGAACGCGTCACAGTTCGCCCAACTCTCGCCCGCGAGGAATCGACCCATTTCTAGACGATTTTCTCCCGCTTGGAGAAGCTGTGGTTTCCGAGCCTTCTCTTGCTCGGCCGATCCTGCGCGCCGCAATGTCGTCCTTGTGGAAAAACGATCATGCGTTTGTTCCCCTTGCGCCATCGAGCTCGGCACCCTATACGAAGGCCTTCCCGGGCGCATAGCTCAGTTGGTAGAGCAGCTGACTCTTAATCAGCGGGTCCACGGTTCGAGTCCGTGTGCGCCCACCACTACCCCCAAGGGGTTAGCGGTACTCCGGGGGGACTCAGACCTTTCGTTTTGCAGGCATTTTGCAAGATACGTTCACGGTTTGGGTCTGATCGAGACGACCTGAGCGTCGGGGAACCGGTCGAAGATCGGCCCTAGAACGGCGGGATCTAGGTCGCGCCAGCTCGGCCACCATACGTTGACACCCACCGATTCGCAGCGCTGCGCCATGTCGGCTGTGCCCCGCCCGCCGGGGAAGCCGACCGCGAGGTCGGGCAGCCAGGCCTCGAGCATCGTCTGATTCCTGTGGAAGCCCGCTGCGGCGTCGTAGAGGCGGCCGGCGCGGTTCCGGCGCACCACGGCGCCTGGGCGGTCGACGTCGCCCCAATCCGCCTGACACGCACGCTCGAGCACGCCGTGGCGGCGCGCCCAGGCGCCGGCCAGACTGTCGGCGCCGCCAGCCCCGCCGTGGACGAGCTCGGAGACCTGGTCCTCGCTATGGATCCAGTCGAGCGCCCAGTCGACCAAGAGCTTGTCGTCGAAGTCGCGACCGCCGAAGGCGAGGACGCGGCTACCCATCCTGAAGCGCCGCCGCCCTGCCCTTCCGGCTGTAGCGCCGGCGGCTCTCAACGACTCTCGGCCTCAGCCGCCGAACCGCTCTCGCGACCGGGTTACGCCTCAGCCGCTTCCTGCGCTTGGACATCGCGCGCCGCCCTCCACTTCTCGTATTTGGCCGCGGCGCTCTCGGCGAACTTCAGGTCGCGGCTGAAATAGTGCGCGTCGAGGATCGCCTCGGCATCCTTCAGCGAGTGGCCGGTGAATGAGGCAATCTCGGCCACCTCACCACCGGCGTGGAAGAGGCGGGTCACCGCCGAGCCGCGCAGGTCGTGGAAGGTGAGGTCCTCGGTTACGGCGGCGCGGCGGCAGGCCTTCCGCCACGAGCCGCGGAAGCCGTCGTTCGTCCACGGCAAGTTCCGGCTGTTGAGCAGCACGTGTCCCTTGACGGTCGCGCCCTCGATCGAGCGCTGGCGCCCCCTTTCCTCTTCGAGATCCGCGCGCAACGGTCCGCCGACCGGGATCACCACGCGCTTCTTCGTCTTGCTTTGCCGGAAGCGCAGGAAACGACCGTCGTATTGGGTCCACGACAGCGAGAGGAGGTCGCCCTGCCGCTGCCCCGTCCAGAGCGCCAGCCGCAGCGGTAGCTTCATGTGTCCTGGCGCGTTCGCGAGGAAGGTCTCCTCGTCCTCGAAGCTCCATACGCGATCCTGCCGCTCTGCCTTGTAGACGCGGCCGCCGCGTTCGCACGGATTTGTGTCGATCAATCCGTCATCGAGACCAACGGATAGGATGCGGGCAAGGACGGTCCACGCATAGTCCGCCCTGCGCTTTCCTTGCGGAATCAGTCCGTCGCGCCATCCCTTGAAGACCGACCTCGCCCTGCGCTGGCTGAGCGCGGCGATCGGCATGGTTCCAAACTCCTCGCGGATCTCGCGCATGTAGCGGAGGTAGTCGCGCCGGGAGCTCTGGGAGAGGCCGGTGAAGGCCGCAGAGCGCTGGAAATAGTCGATCACTTCGGCCAGGGTGCCGCTCGGCGCGGCGTGACGCTCCTGACGCGCCTTGTGCAGAGCGGCCATAAACTCCGGGGTCCCCGGCTTGCCCGGAAGACGCGGGCCGCCCCGCCATGCGTAGTAGTAGGTCCGTTTAGTTCCGTCGGCCAGCTTGGCCGTTGCGGACGCCACCCCCTCGAGATTGACCCTCATATCCACGCTCCTGGAACCAGCGGTCTGCAATGGATATGTCATCCGTACCTTCCGTTGACAAGCCGGATAGCTGATCGAGAGCCCGGTCGATGGCCTTCCGGTCCCAACGGCGCGTCCCGATCACCGGGCCGGGAAGTCGCCCGGCGGCGACCCACTGAGAAAACGCCGACGAAGAAATACCGCAGTAGCCCGCCGCCTCGACGCGAGACATGAGCCGCGGCTGGTCAGGCAGCATCGGCCGAGGCCTCGAAGAGAAGGGTCTGCCCCGCGACGGCCGGCACCTTGCGCTTCCGCGCCCGCGGGCGCGGAGGGATCCGCACCACGTTCCCATCCGGCAGACTGCAGTCTGCGCCCTCGAAACGGGTCCGGATCCCGACGAGGATTGCGAGGAGCGCGCCCACGGCCTGCTCCATCGACATCTCAAGCTCCTCGGCGACCGGCTTGAGCCGGTCGCGGACCTCCTGAGGCAGGGTCTCCTCACGCGGCAGGGGCACGAAATCCCAGCCCAGGTAGCCGAGGACCGCCTCGATGGACTCCAGGCCCGGGCGGGACCGCTTGCGCCAGGCCTTGATCGTGGTGCGCAGGACGCCGGATCCGTACTCGGCGTCATCGTAGGTGATGTTCTGCCGCTTCATCTCCGAGAAGACGAGCCGCACGTGCGGCCCGACATGCTGCGGGATCGAGATCTTCGACGGCTGGGTGCGGGGCTTGGGGTCGCGGTGGCTCATGCGTGCGCCTTTCCGGGCCGGTGCTGCTTGAGGGCCATCGGGGCGATGTAGGCGACCGTGTCATGGTCCACCGGCGACGCGAGCACCGCCGCCGCGCCTGCATCCTTGAACGACAGCCAAAGCGTCTCCGCCTTGAAGGCGCCCAGAGCGACCTTGAGCAGGCGGCTCGAGATGCCAAACTCGGCAATCTCGCCGTCGACCTCCGCCGCCACGGTTTGGTGGGCCACCTGGTTCCCGTCGCCGGCGGTCAGAAGCAGGCCGTCTTCGGAGCCCGCGATCGACATCGCGCTGCCCTTCTCATCATCGGTGAACACCTCGACGAGCCCAAGCGCCTGGGTCGTCTCACGGTGGTCGACCGTCGCAATGTTCTCGTCGAGCGGCCGCAGCAGCCGGTCATAGTCCGGGAAGGTGATGTCGAGCAGCCGGGAGGACATCCGGACCTTGTCCGACTGGATGGTGATGACGCTCCGGTCGGCCGAGACGTCGACCGCCTCCTCACCTCGGAAGAGCTTAATGGCGCGCCCGGCGACCTCGGTGCTGATGACGATGGCATTCCGGTTGTGCTGATCGATCGGAAGGTGCTCGGCACCCTCCGGCAGATCGGTTGAGCAGAGCAACAGCACCGTCCGATTGGTGCCCACTGCCGTCAGCGTAGACCGGTCGTTGAGGTCCCGGGCATGGAGGAGGATCCCGCTCTCGATGTGCGAGAGCGAGGAGGCAGCGAGGGTCCCCGTGAGGATCCGCGCCATGGTCGCGCCGGTCATGGTGAAGTGAGCAGAGTCGGCGTCCATGTCCGCCGAAAGCTCGGGCCAATCGGCCGCCGGCATCGTCTCGAGCTTCAAGCGCGACTTGCCGGCGGAGACCCGAAGATTGTGCCCCGAGTCGGTCTCCAGCAGCACATCGCCGTCCGGCAGTCGGCCGATGGCCGAGGAGAGAAAATCGGCGGGGATAGCGACCGCGCCCTCCCCCTCGACCCCGCACGCCGCACGGGCCTCGACCATCTGATAGTGGTTCGTCGAGGCGACGCTCAGCCAACCGTCGCCGGCGGTCAGCCGGACGCAGCTCATGATCGGCACTTGGGGGTTGCGCTCCGCAGCGACGGCGCCCTTGCTGACGATCTCGTAGAGATCCTTGCGGCTGATGGTCAGGCGCATTCGGCGGACTCCTTCATGGCTTGCGCGTAAGCCGCCCCGCAATCGTGCAGGCAGCTCCACTTGGGGCGCAGCTCTCGATCGATCAGGGAAAGGGCGGAGCCGATGTCTCCGTCACGGATCAGGCCGACAACGCGGTCGGCCGCAGCACTGCCGCTTGTTCGCCACTGGATGGCGAGCTGGAGAGCTTCCTCGGCCCGGCCGGCCTTCAGCGCCTCCTCGAGGTCGCGCGCATCGCTCATGCCGCCACCTTCAACGGACCAGGGCACAGGACCGAGCACGCCACGTCGACCGCGTCGGCGAGCGTGCTGACGCGCCATCCCGCCGCTTCACGCAGCATCGAGTGTTCGTGGGGGTTCCCGTCCTCCATCGCCAAGACAACCGGCGTACCCTGGCCGGCGGCCCAAGCGATCTCCATCACGGTCCCGATGGACACGCGCTTGGCGCCGATCAGGTTCGCGAGAACGAGATCGGACCGACGGCAGTCGAACAGGTCGCGGTGGTAGATGCCACGCTGAGACGAGAGGACATGCTGCTCGTAATGGTCGGCGATCGACCGCTCACCAGCCAGGTAGTCCTTGGCGCGCAGCGGGCTGAGAGGAAAGATCCAGCCCTTGCTCTGCTTGTGCAGACGCTCGGAAGCGTAGCTGCGCCAATCGGTGGCGCCTTCATAGCTCAGCCCCGTGATGGGGCCGGCGAGGTAGGTGAGAAAATGCATGGTCCGTTGCTCCCAGTGGACAGCAACGGACCATAGAGACTTCAATCCGCAATGTCAACGGATTGTTACGGATATTGCGGATCAGCTCTCGCCGGAGGCGGTGATCCGATGGATACGCGCCACGCGCGCCCGCTCGATGTCGACCTCTTCGTCATCCGCAATAGTTCGCACGCGGATCGCGTCCTTCGTCACCTTGACGACCTCTCGAATCGCCGCGCGGTCATCGTCAAGGACGAGGACAACGAAGGATCCGGCGCCCACCGGCTTGGACGGATTGGCATAGACCACCTCTCCGAGGCGATACCGGGGCTCCATCAGATCGTCAGGGACCAGCACCGCGTAGCCCCCACCGGATCCGATGGCTGCCGGCACAAAGCCGATGCTCGACATGGAGAAGAATCCATCGGCGTCCGGCAGCGACACCCCAAACAGCGGCAAATTCTGATTTGCGCGCTCCAGCATAATTCCCTCCTCGCTTGATTGTTTCGCACCTCCCAAGCCAACGGATCCAGACGTCGCTCGATCGCGAGACCCTGGCGAATCCGTTCTGCCCATTAGGTAATCGACATCACAATCAAGCACGCGAGCGACCGCTGCAAGTTTTGTTCGGTTAGGCCTTGACGATTTCCCAGCCAAGATGTCGTTCACATAACTGAGGCTGAGGCCCGCATCTCTGGCCGCGCTTGTTGCACTTATCCCCTTCTCCTCGAGGATGGAGCGCAGTCTCTCCCTTAAAGTCTCGATGGTATCTTCTCCGCGCATTTTGCTTCCCATGTAGGCAGAGTCATCCTGAGAATTACTAGATACGCCGGCCACTTCGAGACTCATCCTAGTCCCCTCTCCGCAATCTTCCCACCAACAAAACGCGCGGCGGCGCTGGAGTTTCGTTCGCCTCAGAACCCAATTCCGACTTTTCGTCCGCAATATCCGTTGACATATCCGTTGCGGTCCGTTAGAACTGGGTTCACTCGACTGAACGATTTCCGAACGAGACGCCTGACGGATAAATCAGGCCTTTCGTCCGTTTTTCAAGGGCTGGCATCCACCAAATGACGGACAGCGCAATGGATTGCAGCTCGGTCGCCGGTCCACCGGACAGTGAGATCGAGCAGCTTCGGTCTGAAGTTCGCTCCCTTCGGAAGTGCCTCGTTGCGTCCGACGTGACGGTCCCGTCCGAGTGGGGGCTGACCCGATCTGAGCGGACGATTTTCCTGTCCCTTCTCCAGAGCGAGGCGGTGTCCCGCGACGGAATCATGACTGCTCTCTATAGCAGTCAGGAGAGTCGTCCGGAACCGAAGATTCTGGACGTCTTCCTCAGTCGGCTGCGGAAGAAGACGAAGGACGTCGGGGTGGATATCCGCACCGACTACGGATTCGGGTATCGGCTGGTGGACCGCAGCAAGTGGCGCGCCAGGCTCGAGACCAGCAAGCACGAAGGGGTGACCTGAGCCGATGGCAATCTCACTTTCCACCGTCAAGAAGATCAAGAAGGCAGCCGATCCGATCTGCGTGCTCTACGCGCCTCCAGGCAAGGGCAAGACCACCGTCGCCGCCGAGTTCCCGGACACGATCTGGCTTCAGCTCGCCGGCGAGAGCATGCCGAGTGACCTGCCGCCTCCGGACGGCTGGGGTTGCGACGACATCGAGGGCTACGGCGACATCGTCCAGGCAATCGGCATCCTCCTGAACGAGGAGCACGCGTTCAGGACGCTCGTCATCGACAGCGCAACGCCGCTCGAGACGATCGTCAAGGAAGAGACCTGCACCCGCAACGGCTGGAAGGATCTCGAAGAGCCGGGCTACGGCAAGGGCTACGTCGCCATGGAGGCGGTCTGGCTCGAGCTTCTCGACGGCCTGGCTGCGCTCCGCAATGAGCGGGGCATGACGATCGTCATCATCGCCCATTGCGAGATCGTCCGCTTCGACAGCCCCGTCACCGATCCCTACTCCCGGTACAAGGTCGCACTGCACAAGAATGTGCTGCCGTACCTCGAGGACTACGCGGACATCATCGCGTTCCTGAACACCCGGGCGACGCTCAAGCAGGCCGACGTCGGGTTCAACAAGAAGGTCACCCACGCCGAAGGCGGCGGCAAGCGTGTGCTCTACCTTGAGGAGCGCCCGGGCTTCATGGCCAAGAACCGGTACGGGATGCCGCCCGAAATCAACATCGAGCGCGGCAAGGCCTACGAGGCGCTCGCTCAGTACATCTACCCCGACGCCGCCTGACGGCTGGCGTCGACCTTCCGAACAACAGAACGACCGGCCTGCGACAAGGAGACCTCGCGTGGGACATCTTGGGTTTACCTTTAACTCGAACGAAGTCGCCCCCGATGACGGGAGCGGTGGTGGCGGCATCGTCGTCCCGGACGGCGCTTACCTTTTCCAGCTCGTCGAAAGCGAGGTGAAGGCGAACGCGAAGAGTACCGGCACGATCATGAAGTATCGGGCCGAGTTCCTCGACGGCGATTACCAGGGCTCGAGCCTCACCGGAAGCATCAACGTCACGCACACCAACCCGGTCGCCCAGAAGATCGGGCAGGGCGAGCTCTCTGCCCTTTGCCACGCCACCGGAAAGCTCGAGATCGAGGACTCCGAGGAGCTCCACTACGAGCCGTTCTGGGCCGAGACGGTGGTCGAAAAGTACAAGGACCGGGACGGCAACGATCGCGAAAAGAGCGTCATCAAGCGCTTCCTCTTCGAGGAGGAAAACGCCGCGCCGCCCGAGGAGAAGCAGGAAGCGAGCCCGCCGGCGAATGCGGCCGCCCAGGCTGCGGCCGCGGCGCAGGCATCCGCGGCGCGCAAGCCGCCGGCCCGCCCGAGCTCCCCGCCGTCGAAGCCGGCTGCCGCCGGCGGCCGGAACGTGCCCTGGAAGCGGTAGGGCCAACCTCTCGGCGTCGGCTAACCGCCGACGCCCCTCACTTCACCTTCACCACGGGAGCAGCAGGAGAAGGCAATGCTCAACCTCTTTTCCAAGACCACATCGCCGGCCGATCAGCTCAATGGGATCCTCGGGACCTTCTCGAAGAAGCTCGCGCACATCGTCGCCATCGGCATGGACCCCGAGGACGTCGTGATCCATGAGAGCTACATGGACTGGGCCGCCCGCGTCGCGATCCACTCCGCCCGTAGCACGATCGACCAGATCCACGACCGACTGGCGAACAACGAGCGCCAGGCCGAGTATCTGAAGGTGCTGCGCATCATCAAGGAGTCGACCGACGGCATCACCAACACCAACCTCAAGCGCGTCATCAAGGGCGAGTTCGACAACCGCCGAATCGCGGACATCCTTACTCAGCTCCAGGATGCGGGCCGGGTCTACGGGGTAACGAGCACGGGGCCGAAGGGTGGCCGGCCCTCGTTCCGTTGGTTCGTGGCAGATAAAGAAGAGGCCGGCTAAAAGCCGGCCTCTGCCTTCAAGTATCGATCTGCTCAGTCTTGAAGACTACGCAGCAGCGTAGAACGCTAGAGCCGCCAGCGCCCCCAAGGCAACTAGCGCACCTCCGATCTTCGCCGAGATCATGATCGCGATGTACGCCCGGAGAGCTCGCACCACGAGGGTACTGTCCGTAACGCCAAGCGTGATGTCTTCGTTGTTTTCGATTTGGTCGGCTAATTCCTTGGCATAGCTCATTTTCTACTCACAGGGTGTGATCGATAGGATTCTTATCCTACACGAGAGGGTGAACGTAACAAGAACAAAGTTCGGCCGTCCTCAGGCGGCGCGGCATCGCTTGTAGGTTGTAGAGGGCTCCTGAGCCCGGGTCGTCTGGCAAAAGCGTTAATTCCGTAGAGCACGTGAGTTTGATCCGGGGTCAGAAGTTTTGGCCCCATCACACACGCTCCGCAGCGGGGGCCGCGATCGTCATGGAAATGCCGAGCCGCGGGAAGCGCACCCAGGCGACGGCCCGCGGCCAGTCGGACTGAGGATCATTCGGCCGGTGAAGCTGCAATGCGAAGCTCGAGGAGGCCTCCTCGTGCGCAGCCGCCGCCGCCTCTGCGATCGTCTTGTGAATCGTTTCCATGGTCAGACTCTTGGCTCGCGCGTCGGCGATCCCGACGGCGTTGGTTTTCGAGGTGGGTCACCATCTCGAGGTGATCGGGGTTGACGCAGAGGCGCCGGTTGCAGCGGTGATCGACCTGCTTGCGGGGCGGCAACGGGCCGTTGACCAGGACGAACATCGCGATGTGAACGGCGACCGTTCCGCCGTCGAGACACATGCGAGGGTAGTCCTTGCCACGGCCGGTCGAGCCTGAGGTCGGGCCGGTCCAGATCCAGCACCCGGTCTCCGGATCGACCTCGACGCGGGCCAGGATCTTGTCCCAGACCCGGCGCCGGCGGCCGGTGGTTGGCGCACACATCAGGATGCCAGCGAGCGATAGGAAACGCCCCTCGCCGCCCGCTCTGCTTTGGCCATGCGGTCGTAGAGAACGACGTTCACCGTGGCGGCGAGATTCATGCAGGCCCGGGTAGGCACCTTGACGCGATGGGCGCACCAGTCGAGCGTCGACCGGCCGAGTGTCCCGTCTTCCGGCCCGAAGACGTAGAAGGCGCGTTGCGGGTGCTGGTAGGCCGGGAGGTCGACGGCGTCGTCCACCAGGTCAACAGCCACCGGGACCGCGTCGAAGGGGATCAAGTTGTGCAGGTCGTCACCGCGCAGGACAGGGATATGCCTCCATGCCTTCATTGTGTCGGTGACGGCGCGGACCGGGGTCCGGTCGCCCTGGATGGCCACCATCGAAGCGCCATAGCACTGCGCCGCACGGAGGACGGACCCGACGTTGATTGCGTTCTTCGGGCGCACCAATCCGATCGCGGTGAAGCCTCTCATCGCTTCGACTCCTCGGTCGCGCGGCGTGTCAGCCGCGGATCGCGCTCCAGGGCGATCTCGTCCATGTTCAGGGAGCCGTCGGCCATGAAGACGTGCTGGTAGCCGACGTCGAGAAAGTGAGCCGAGATCTCGTCGAAAGTCTCGGGACTCACACGCATTTTCACGAGGGTGCGGGTCACTGGGGCGCCTCAAGGCGTCGGCAAACTCGACCTCGCGACCGTCGCGGCAGGGGAGCTTGTCGTCCTTCAGGCCCTTGCGATCGGCCTCGAGCGCTTCGGAAAGCTCCGAGTGCATCAGCGCGACCACCTCGCCAAAATTGCGCTTAATCGGCTTCCCGGTCGACGGGTCGGTGTACCACCCGGCGGCGGTGGCGGTCTTGTGGGCGAGGCGCTGCGCTGCCTGGAGGCCCTGGTAGGCCGTCCCCTCTTCGCCGGTCATGTCCTCAAGGTGGAGTCTCATTCTCGTCTCCTTCACTCTGTTGCTGGGCTACTCGGCGGCGACCGCGGTGATTGCGGCCCGGGCGGCGCGAGCCGCGGCCTGCCGTGCCCGCGACGCATTGCGCTTGGCGGCGCGGTAGGTCTCGGCCGCGCGCACCGGCTTGCGCCGAGGCCGCTTCTGGGGCTGAGGCTTCGTCGGCCAGGGCGCCGCGGCCCGTCGCTCGGGGCTGGAATTGCAGTAGCGGGGATTGACCGCGTCCGGGTTGTCGCGGGTCTCGATGTAGGCATCGGCCGCCCGCCGCCGGGCGGCGCGCTTAAGGCGACCACGGAGCCCCTCCTCGGTGGGGCTCAGGCGCGGCGGCGTGCCACGGTGGGCATGCGGCGCCTTGTAGTCGCGCATCTGCCGTCCGTCGTAGAACGACTGGATGAGCTGCTCGGCGGCGTTCAGCATGGCAAAGGTCTCCCGTTCCCGCGCGTACGCGGGTTGCTTCAGGTCTGGTTTCTGGGGTGCTTGGGCGGCCGGCTAGGCCGGCGGAGGCCTAGTCCTTGTAGGGGTCAACCTCGCCTGCGCCGGCCATCACAACGCCGCGCGGGCGCAGAGTGTGCTCGATCTCGACCGTGTTCTTGTGCAGCTCCAGGACGTCCGGGAGCCGACGGTAGGCCTGCGGGGCCTCATCAAGGTCGCCGCCCGCCAGGGTGACGCCAGCGTTGCGCAGCCAGGACCGCCACTCCTCTCGGTCGACACGCGGCTCGCGCTTCCACTCGCCAGTGCGCTTGTCCCGCTTCCCGCGCGCATCGGTGCGCGACATGACACGGCCTGCACCGTGGACGGTCGAGAAGAGCGCGGCCGCGGACTCTTCGGAGTTGACGCCGCGGAGAACAACGGCGATATCGCCCATCGAGCCGCCGACGAATCCACGCTGACCCGGGAAGGCCGGGGTGGCCCCCTTGCGCACGACCCACATGGCCTGACCGAGGTGAGTCTCGGACCAGACGTAATTGTGGTGGTTGTGAACCTGGTCGCTTACCTCGCCGCCGATGATGGACCGGACCTTCTCGACGACCCACTGACGCCCTGCGTATGCGTATCGGCCAGCCAGATCGATGCCGGCGAGATAGACGTCCGTCTCCAGATTTCCGATCGGCAGTAGAGCGGGATCCGCATCCATGGAGTCGGACGCGCCAGCGCGCTTCAACGCCGCAGTGGTGATCTTGTGACCCAGGCCGCGAGAGCCGAAGTGCACACCGATCCAGACCTTGCCGTCCTGATCTTCGAAGACGTCGACGTAGTGGTTGCCGGATCCGACGGTCCCGAGCTGCGCCTGCGCCAACTCACGGAGGTGCAGGGCGTCGGCGTCTTTCCACGCGGATTCGTCATCAAAGAGCCCGTGGTCGACGCGCTCTTCGTTCTTGCGGCCGACGCCGAAGCTAACCGACCGGGCGATGTCATTGACGATGGCGTCGATCCGGTCCGCGATTTCGGCGTACGGGGTGTCGAGACGGACCGCCATGTTTCCGCACGCGATGTCGAATCCGACTCCGCTCACCGAAATGTGGTCGGTGTATCCGACGACTCCGCCGATCGGATGGCCATAACCGAGGTGGCCGTCCGCACAGAGAACGCCGGCGGCGGCCGACCCGGCCTCGAGGCAGCGCTTCATCTGGCCGAGCGTCCGCTCATCATGCTGTCCGTAGACGATCATTGGTCTTCTCCAGCGCGTAAATGGTCTGGGCGGCAGGGTTCGAACCTGCGACCTCCGGAGTCCGAGTCCGGCGCGCTACCAGGCTGCGCTACGCCCAGGGGGATTCAGGAATGTGAGCTCAGTTCAGCGCAGCTCGACGTCGGGGACGATCACCGACGGCTTGAACACGACCCGGTAGTGGCTGACGCTCGCGCCGACGCTGCCGATCTGCTCAGCGAAGTAGGTGACGTTGTCGGAGAGGCCCAGGAAGTGCTTCTTGAACTCCCGCTCACCCGTCTTGCACGTCACGGTCAGCTTCACCGGCCCGTCATTGTTGCCGAGAGAGCAGAGGCCTTCGATGGTCAGCATGTATTCGCCGGTGATGCCGTTGTAGAAGACGATCCGACGATTGACTTCGAACTGATCCGCAGCCTTGGAAATATTGCGCGAAGCGACATCCGCGTCATTGCAGGCGGCGATGAGCGGGAGAAGCGCCAGAGGCAGCAGGAACTTACGCATTGGTGTCGTCTCCGTTCTTGAGCTCGTCGAGCCCTGCGTCTGTGATGCGGTACTTCCAGGCGGTCTTGCTGTATCCGCCGCCCGGCCTTCGCTCTGCGAGCCCTGCCCGAACAAGCTTTGACAGGCGGTAGGAATGGTCGCTCCCGTTGTGCCCGCCGCAATCCATGGGCTTCACCCAGGGTGATCCGCTGACTTCTTCATGAGTCCGGCAAGCGTGGGCGAGATCGTCGAGGACCTCGCGGTCGCGATCAGTGAGCTTCACGGTCATGTCGGTCACCCCCCTCCTCGACCATCTCAAGGCATTCGCGCCAGGCCCCTTCGCGCCACGCGGTAAGGAAGGCGAGCCGGCCGAAGTGGTCGTCGATCTCGAGCGCCTTCACGATCGCCTCGTCAGCGGAGAACGGGCGACCGTCCCCTTCTGGAGGGGCGTCGCGGACCTCGACCGCACGACCGATCGCACATTCGGCCTTGTTCCAGGCGTCGATTGCGTTCGCGTCGAGCGCGCTGGCGCCGACATTCATCTTCGGCATTGCCTCCCGGAAGAACCTGGCCGATGCCTCGATCGCCGCCTGGGTCACCTCCGGGATCGCCCGACGCTCAGCGAGCGAGAGCAGAAACTTGAACTCGCCCATCGAGATGTTGACGCTCGGCCCGGGCGCGCACTGCGTCAGGCGGCCCAGGCTCGCAAGCCGTTCGGTTTCTCTGTTCACCATGCGAGCGCCATCGCGGACTGAGCGATCTGCGAGGTTTCGCTGTCGCGCTCGACGATCTCGTTGAGCCGCGGCGGGACCGGGCCGCCGTCGAGGTACTCCCAGAGTGCCGAGCGGTAGAGCTCGAGGATCCGCATCCGCGTCTCGTTCGAGAGGCGCAGGAAACCGAGAGCTCGCTTCGCCGCATCGATGCAGATATCCATCTGCGCCGGCGTGGGCTCCTGGATGAAATCGTGGATCGCACGGGGATCCTGCGCGAGCTTGAATCGGCTCCAGCGCGCGAGCTCTGCGCGTCCATCCTTCACGCTCTGCGGCGTGGGCCGTCGAAAGTAGAACATCTCAGCACCTCACGGGAGAATGACGGCAGCACTGGCGGCCAGCAGGACGACCACGACGAACGCCGGGAAGTGGGTCAGGGCATCGAGGAGGATCGGCCTCACAACGACCACCACCGGCGGAGACGCCCGATCAGGCGGCGGAGCGAGGGCCGATCGGGATGGGCGGTGACCGCGTCGCGCATCGGGTCGTAGACCACGCGGAGCGTCTTGCTCTCCGGCGTCGCCCGGCGCTCAGCCTGTCGTGCATCCGGCCAGATCAAGCCCGAGGTCTTCGGCCACGACCCGGGTCGCAGCTCGACATTGACCCACCCCAGCGTGATGGGGGAGGCGTTGGGGGTGAAGGTGCCGGCCCGGCGCTCGGTCTGAAGCGCGTTGCTGAAGAGGTATCCGTCAACCTGTTCCAAGGTCCCCTCCCCTAGGCCGCCTGCACCGGTGCGCCGGCGTTGTCGGATGCGATGAAGTCGCGGACGTCCTGCGACAGAGGCATGAGCGCGCCACTGGCGGCGCGGACCTCGTCCGCCACCGCAGCCGCGGCCGGCCAGACGTCGAGGACCTCCTCGAGCGTGCGGGCGCCGTGGATCAGCCGGCGGTAGTTCGTCAGCTTCTCGTCGAGAGCCCGCCGGTGTGCGCCGATGGCGGCGTTGTGAGTGACCACCGCCTCGTATGTCTCGGCGCTCATCACCTCGGCGGCCCCGTAATTGACCCGCGGCCTGGTGATGGACTGCCGGTCAGCCTGGCGAAGCGTGAAGGTGACGTGGCGATCGCGCCCCACGTCGGCGATGAAGACGGCCTGAACGTGCTCGGCGCATTTGTAGTGGCGCAGCACCTCCATATCCGCCTCGGGATAACGCTTGGCCATCTCCGAGCGAACCAGGCCGAGCGCCCTCCGATAGGTGCCCTCGATAACGGATTCCTGCTCGGGGTAGGTCACGCTCTTGTCCGCGAAATCCCGAAGGATCTTGCGACGATCCTTGTTCAGTTTCAGGGCGGTCATGACTTCTCCCCTTCGTGAACGCCGGCCGGTGGCGGCCCTTGCTGTCGGGGATGATTCGTAGCGGATCATTATGGATATTGCAACGGATATTTACGGATACCGACTAAAATTCTCCTGAGAGATCCCAGGCAGGGGTCGGAAATCCGACGGAGATTTGGGAGGTTTTGAGGGGTTTCTCAGGCCAGAAAAACGAAACCCAGAAACCCCAGAAAACCCCATAAAACCTCGAAAACCTCCACCCCTCGAAGGGGGTTTTTAGGGTTTAGCTGTGTGTG
The DNA here is from genome assembly GCF_053628695.1 of Amorphus sp. MBR-141. Lineage (NCBI taxonomy): Bacteria > Pseudomonadati > Pseudomonadota > Alphaproteobacteria > Hyphomicrobiales > Amorphaceae > Amorphus > Amorphus sp. MBR-141. Next base: position 21,535 of record NZ_JBRJGW010000010.1, on the reverse strand, counting down.
TAGCTTCACAGCATATATATCTCTATTAATCCGAAAATAAATGACTTATAGTGTCCGTTCTATAAACGATGGATAAAAACCCACAAAACCTAATTCCATAGGATGGAAATTATGCGGACAAAGCGGAACTATGGGACGGCGATTCCGGACGATCGGTGGGCTATCATTCGCGATAGGGTTGAGCAACTGGAATTAGCATCCAATTTGGATGGCATCCCTTTGGTGGAGTTTCGCGAGTCGGTCCTTTGGGATTTCGACATCTGGACCTTCGGCGCCATCATCGACCGGCTTGTCGATGAGTGTGCGATCTCGGTGAGGCGCCGCGGCCGTCGATCCCGCGTGTTTGCGCCCGATCGGTCCCCCAGAAGAGGCCGCCCCAACGTGGGATCCACCGGCCTGGGGAGCCCGGTCGACAAGGCCTGCCTGGCTCTCCTCCGGGATGTGGTCGAGGAGATGGTGCGGCTTCAGGTCGCGGAGACGGACAGGTCCATTTCCCGCGTTGCTCGCGCCGACGAACGACGGATCGTCGCGGCCGAGGTGGTAGACGCCTGTCGACGCCGGTCGGCGGGGACGACGCTCCCAAATCTGCGCCGCGCACTCTGGCTCGCCTTCCCCTCCGCGATGCCGAGGCTGGCAGATGTCGAGCCCGTGCTCTCGATCGAGTCGGAGGCGGCCGACTTGCCCGCACAGGCCCGGCGGCCTCGCCTCCCCAACGGCCTGCCTCTATCGGACCGCCTGGCCGGTCTTCTCGAGCGCGCCGGCGACGTCGGAATGACAGCCAGCGAGCTGTCGCGCGCCACGCCCAAGTCGCCCAGCGCCGATGTTCGCGCTACGCTAGACGCGCTGGTCTCGATGGGCCGGATCCAGCATCGCCGGTGCCGAGTATCCAGGCGCGCACGGCAGGGCGACCGATACTGGTCGGCCGACGTTGTCGTGCCGTTCGTGTCTACCGATGGGATGATCGCGAGGTGATCTGATGGGACGATTGCGCTGGCGCCAAACCTGGCCGGATGAGCCTAACGACGGCTTAGCTAAGGATCCGGATCACCCCTACGCTTTCGGCCGCGTCTACAAGCAGCGGTACGCGCATAACCAGCTTGCATGGTATTGGACGGTCGCCGGGACCCTTCAGATCGCCAGCGGCTTTGCTGAAACGAAAGAGGATGCGAAACGCGCCGTCGAGGAAGCCTACGAAGGGCACCTGAAACGGAGGGCAAGGACTCCCTAGGGTCCAAAATCACACGCTTTATACCCGCGTGAGACCGCATCCCGAACGGCGGCATTGGAGTGGGGAATGGACTGACTGCTTCTGAGCCACGCGGTTAGGGAAGCAGCCGTTCAGGTAGCCGCTGCAGTTCGACCGCAGTGCGCGCCTTCATCTCGTTCATTCGCGCGAACACTATCCCCCAAGCACGCTCATATGGAGATCTCGGACTATCCATTCTTGGATCGCCAGACCAGCGGCTTGCGCTCTTGTCGGGCAAGTTCCTCGATCCCCAGTAGGGACGCCGCATCCTTAGGGTCGCGTCGCCTCTTGATGTCCCGGTACTCGCCAAGGAAGGCCCCCACCAAGTCAGCCATTTTCGCATCGATTCGGCCAAACAGTGCATCATCGTTGCAGAAACGGTAATGCTTACCCCACCCGCGAATAATGCTGTCGGCCCGATTTAGGGTTGCTACGAGGGAATGTTTCCGCGGAATGGTCCCACCTATCTTTGTCTCCCGCATACCCTTAGCGCTTTCGTTGAAGCGCTTCTGTACGTTCAACTCCAGCTTCGAGATCGCCTTCGATGATGGGCGGATGAATCCGTTGTTGAATTCGATCCCAAGCCAGTCGAACTTGTCGGAAACTCTCAGGGGCGCCGTCGAAGACTTTTCCTCGGACAGGGTCATCCCGAATTCGGCGAGGATGTTGATGGCCAGCCGCATGCGGGCTTTGGCGGCCGCTGCTGAAGGCGCGAGAATGATAAAGTCGTCGATATACCGGACGCACACGCAGTCGCCTTCGTTCATGCGACGATCAAAGTCGTGAAGCAGAATGTTGCCCAGCAGAGGTGACAAGGAATTGCCCTGAGCGACCCCGATAGCCTCGATTGGAAAGGCCTGCGCCTTCTCCTTCAACTCGGCCATATTCGATAACTCGAGCCTAATGGCATCCTCAAAAAGCGCCACGAACGTTGGATCTTCCGCGACTTTCGCAATGATGTTTGTCACGTGGGGTTTGGGTATTTTGGTGAAGAAGGCGCGTATGTCGGCAAATGCCACGTGGGTGGCACCATTGCCGATCGCTGTGAGCACAGCCTGAACCGCGGCGGGGACCGCTGCAAGCCCATTCGTCTGCTTCTTGATGCCGCCGAAGCTGTTGGGATTGTGAAAGTACGGCTTGAGTCCGGGAACCGTTCCCAGCGCCTCAAGTACCGCGCGCTGGACGATACGCGAACGTAGCGGGGCCAGTACGAGCGGGCGGATTTTGGCGCTTTTACTCCCGTCCGCGTTCTTCTTGGCTACCGGAATGCCCTTGGCTTCCGGAAATCGGAAGCTGCCGGCAGACAACTGACCGCTCAGTACGTTAATGTTCTTCTGCGGGTCGGCCGCGAACTCATCAACCTCAGCACGCACGTCGAGCGACGTGGACATCTGGGCATTCTCTTGAATAACGCGCCATGCTTTGTGCAGCGTCGCCTTGCTTTGCACGAATTTCATGAGGCGTGATGGCGATTTCAAAAGTCCTTAGGGTCCTGTTTGTGAGCCCACCCGTCCGACTGGCGCTGACCACTGCAGAGGTACGTTGCCGCCCATTCTGCGCGGATGAGACCGTGACCTTCGCCACCGCCTCGCCGCCGCACTCCACCTCGAACGCCCTGGATAATCCAGCCGCCGACATGAAGGCGAATGCCAACCCGATGAACCAGCGCGTCACACGACGCGGACGGCTCCCGGCCCGTGCTGACTTGGCACGTTTTTGCTTGCAGCGCGCATAAGTTGCACCTCCTACCTGACCTTAGCCTTTTTGGGCCTCGAGGCAAGGGCGCCGCTCGCTCGCGCGGCGGGACCGCCCGGCCCGTGAAATAAATGGGTCCAGCCGCCAAACAGGAACCTGAAACAGAGAGGGTTACGGCTAGCTTCATCTCATCGGAACGGTCGGGCCTGACCACTGCAGAGGTACGTTGCCGCCCATTCTGCGCGGATGAGACCGTGACCTTCGCCACCGCCTCGCCGCCGCACTCCACCTCGAACGCCCTGGATAATCCAGCCGCCGACATGAAGGCGAATGCTCAGGCGTAAATTATCTCACAAGCTGCAGATGTTCGCCAAGTGTTCTTTTCGAAACATGGATCTTAATCCGCAGAGAAGCTAATTCAGCTCGGAAACGCTACCTAGCGTTTGACCGCAGGGGGCCGCCGCCGTCTGTACCAATGTTGGGCAAAAACGCTGAAGGTCTCTACCACGCGGATAGTTCGGAGCCCAAGGTACGACCGCTTCGAGAAGCCGCCAATGACCCTCGGTATGATGGCGCACGGCAGGAGGATTCAACCAGACCGTCTAGGTCTGCACTCCGCTTCTACTCTCCGGGCATGAAGACGCGCGTCGTGAACCGGGTCCCGGAGTGGCGGTATCAGGCAGAGGCCATCGCCAGGCTCCACAAGTTGGAAGCCAGCGGGCTCCCATTCACATGCGCCGGGGACATGAATGCCGGCAGGCGCAGCAGGAGCGAGCGAGGACAGGCGAAGGTGACCGGCCTCACGGCTGGGGAGCCGGACATCCGGGTCTACATCATCGGCGGCCTGCTCCTCTCGTTCGAGCTGAAGACACCCGACGGGCGGCGATCGAAGAACCAGAAGGCGAGGCATGAGCTTCTCACCTCCCTCGGCTTCGAGGTCGTAACGATTGCCGCCCCCACCCCTTCGGCGATAGCCGACGCCATCGAGGCCGCGGTTCGCGAAAGGCTTCCCAGTGGAGCTTAAACTCCGCGTCGACATGGTCGGCATCCATCGCCTGGGCAAGTTCGCCGGGCGCTCACGGACCGAGGCCGCGAAGGCCCTAACCTTCACAGCGCAGGACGCGCAGGCGGCCCTCGTCGCGCAGGCGGGCCAGATCTTTGTTCTGCGCAACTCGTGGATCCAGAAGGGCATCCGCATCCGGCCGGCCAAGGCCGCCACGCTCGAAGCCCAGGTCGGTACGATCGACAAGTACATGGCGCGCCACGTCAAGGGACAGGACAAGTCTCCCGACTCGCCTCTCTCCGTCCGCGGCAGCCGAGACAGCCGCGGCCGCCAAGCATCCGGAGGGCTACTCCTGAAGGGCTACGGATCGATCGGCTCGGTTCCGAAGCACACCGTGGTGCGCCGTCAGATCCGCCGGCTGGAGTCGAACAAGCGAAAGCCGTTCCACATCGTGGACGGTGGCAAGGTGCTGATCGTCTCGAGGGTAGGCAAGAAGCGCTATCCGTTGAAGATCCACGCCATGCTGATCCGCCATGCGAACATGGACCGGATCTGGAATTTCGTCGGCACCGTGCGCCGCGTCGTCCGCAGCCGCTTCCCCGGCCATCTCCGACGCGCCCTGGAGCGCGCAAGCCGGACCTCTTGACCGGGAATTTTGAGCCGAAGAGGTCGGCCAGGAGGGTCGGCCCCTTTCGTCGGCGGCTGGTGCCCGAACGGTTTCACCGGAAATTTTGAGCCGGGAAAGTCGGCCGGGAGGGTCGGCCGAGAGGGTCGGTCCCCTTCCGTGATCCGCACATTCCTGATCATCGAAGGCCCGGAGCTGGTTGCCACGGCCGCCGGTGCCTCATGGCCAGCCGCCCACCCCGAAAGACGCAGGAGAGACCGCATTGACGAGCATCCGACCGTGGGCCGCGCGGCGATCCATATAGCGGTGGGTCAGCCCCTCCTCAGACCTGGCTTGACCATAGCGTGCGAGGTCAACGAGCGGTACGCGGCTCGGGCCGCTCTGGCCATGCTCGACCTCGCTCGCACGATCAACCGCGAGGAGGAGCATTTACGCGTCCGCGCGCGCCCCGGAGTCACGGCAAGGATCGGCGATTCGTAGACCGGTTGATCGACATCTTCGTGCCGATCCTGCACGTATGTACGCGCGCGCCCCGGAGTCGTGTGTCGATTTTGCGATTCGTAGACCGGCGCGATGGCTCGAGTCCGCCTAGCACCGCACGATAATATCGTCGGACAATCTGCATCATCCCGTATCACCGCATTACGGTAATATCGTAATACCGCCGATGGGTTGCGGCGCGCCCACGAATGCAACCGAGCGCGACCGTCGCCAGTATGGGCGCGCTCGGACGCAATCGCCATGCGTTGGCGCCATAATCGCCGAATCGAGCGACAGGGAAGCCCATGGGCGCGCGTCGGAGCGGTCCGGCGATGGATTTGCCGCATGCGAGCGCTCGCGCCTCCTGGCGCGGCTCTATGGCGGTTTGGCGTCCAAGCGCGGGAAAGGCGGACCGCGCGCGTTCCGCATCGCGTCCAGTAATGACGGCATCATGGCCTAGCCTCCCCTGTCAAACGCGGCGATCATGGCCGCGCGTGTCTCGCGGACACGCTCCGACCATGTGGCGTTTCGTTGCTGGCAATGGCGGCACGGCTCGCCCTCGCGCCCGGTTTCGGCGCGGCAATCCGTGCCGTCCGCCATATCGTCCGGAAAGAGGATCGCGGCGACGTGCGCGGCGCGCCTTTGCGTCACCATAAGCCCAATATGCCAAGGCCCGCCGCGCTCGCGCGCGTCGGGCCTGTCGCCTTTTGGAATTGGTGGGATGAAACAGGGTGGACCGCTCGCGCGTGCCGTCATTTGCCCCGCGCCTTGTCGCGCTCGAGCAAGGCGACGATTTCCAAGAACGTGGAAACCGGGACCGATTGCATGCGGTCGATCGTGACGCAATCGCGATCGACTCGCGCATAGAGATAGCCGCAATGACCACCGGCGCGGAAAGAGGCGGACAATCCATCCGACTCAATGTCGACATGTGACTCCGGCAATGCGGCGCGCAACCGCTCGACGGTCTCGACGATTTCAGCGCGCCTTGTCGCCAGCACGTCGCGCCGCTCGCGTTGACCGGCAAGCGCGTCCTGTGATGGCTCGATAACGCGGCGCCACACATCAGCGGCGATCTTGTCGAGCGGCCGCGACGTCGACAGGGTCGCGGATGCCGCCTTGTGCGCTTTGGTGTAGTGGTCGCGGTCGCGTGCCTGCACATCGTCCGCGGAAATATGGATCTCGACTCGGTCCGGCTTATTGTAGACGCGCGAGAATGACAGACTGTTGCCGTCGAGCGTGAACGCTGCCGAGTGCCGCATATCGTCCGGAATGTCCGATTTGTCCGGCTCGACGCTACCGCCCATAGCCCCCGCCAAATCGCGGACGAACGCGGAAACGTCTAGTTCCGATTCATTCCAGCGGTTTCGCCGCATGTATTGGTTTTCCATCGTCGACTCCAGCGTCGGCGCGGCACCATCGCCAGCGCACGGCAAGGCGCACGGGACGGATTGACTCCATCCCGTGCGCTAAGCGGCGCACTGGCGACTAGCTCGCGACGACAGCCGGGACCGGGAACCGCGCCTTGACGCGTTCCGGGATTTCGGCCACCGCGAGCCGTTCCATTTCTTCGAACCCGATCCGGTGGCATCCGATCCGGATTCCGCCGCTGGCATCGATGGAGTCGAGTTCGAAAGCGCCGGCGCGCATCCGCTCCCCGTTGCGGCGCCACGTTCGGCCGGACGCGCGGCACGCGGTGGCTTTCAGGTAGATTGCGGCCGCTTGCTCAAATGGCGCATCCGCGCCGCGTGACGTTTCCAGCCTGTCGCCCTTGCGGCGTACAAGAGTCGGCGCGTCCTGATAGAAGGCGCCCGGCTTACCGGCTAGCCATTCATCCGCCGTGATGCGCGAGCGTTGAGACAGTCGATCATACCACCACGACGGACGGCCACAGTTTGCCGGGATTTCCGAAAGCGCGTGATTGATCGACGCGGCGCGACAAAGGAACGCCATAACCGGCGCGTTGATGATGCCGAGTGCCTGCATTTCGGAAATCAGAATTTCCGGATTCCAGTGATTCCGAGTATCTTCGGAACCGGCTGCGATCCGACACGCGAGCGCATCGACGCGGCGCGCGATATCGGCGCGGTGCTCGAATGCCCGAACCTTGCGCCCATACTCCAGCCACGACTCTTTCGCGGGCTTGAGTGCCTTCAAAGCCGCTGAAACTGCCGCCCTGTCGCGTTTGGAGCCGCCTAGCCGGCCGAACCAATGACGCGCCTTCCCGGCGCACGATTGCGCGCCCGCGATCCGCGCGATTTGTTCGTTTGTCTCGACTCGCCGCTCCACCGGATTGTCGCCAGCGTCCCGCGTCGGCACCGGCATGATGCCGAGCGATTCCAGCGGACGCCGCGCGTTGATCCGCTTGGCGAACCGCCGCGCGTCGGCAAGAGCTTCCGACTCGCGCTCGCGCTTTGCCTTTGCCTTTTCGTCCGCGACGAACGCGGCGCAATCGGCCGGGAGCCGCTTTCGAACCTTGAAGGCGCGCCGATAGACTTCAGCGCTTGCGATGTTTCCGCGCCCCTCGCCGATCCGGCGCGCAAAGGCCTCGATAACGGACGCATGAGTCCGCGCGTCGTCATGCCAGCGCGACAGGTCCGGAACATAGGCGACCACTACACCGGAAAGCCCGTGAAGCGCGTTTTGTGTCAGTTGAATATGCCGGTTAGTCGATGGCGAATAGCTGTTGCAAGTGAAAAGCACCACCTCGCGACCATCGACAACGCGGCCAGTGAATTTCGCGATTGGGAAATGCTCCCCATATGAAAAGATAGTCTGACCGCGGAAATAAAAGTTCCCGTTACCCGACTTGCCGAAATCTTGCGACTGTTGCGCCCAGACGTGCGCAACCATGGCGTTTTCAAACGTCGAGCGAACGCGCCCGCCGTCCGCGTTGTGCGCTTCGTTCTGATAGTGAGCCGTATGGTGGCCGTATCCGTACATCAGCAATCCCCATTGCCTTGCGTGATCCGGCGGCATTTCCGTTGCCGTCCGTTGGTTTCTATTTAGATTTCTAAACGGATGGAGTCAACGGATTCAACGGATGGATTGGACAAAAAAAGAGCGGCCGCACGAATGCAGCCGCTAAGTCATGGGGATTATTGTATTTTTGGGCGCGCGGTAATCGCGCCCAATCCGTCGGCGCGGCGCTAGGCGCCTAGCGTCATGAGCGCCACAAGCGCGGCCAGCGCACCGATTCCCGTCACCATGATTGCGCCTAGCCGCACCGTCAAAAGCAATGACTGACGGTCGAGCGCGTCGCGCAAATCCTGCCTTGTGACAAGTTCAGCCATGATGAAATCCCGCGCCGCTTCGGCGTGTGCTTCGGCATGGTCGCGGGAAATGCCGGCACCTTCAAGGCGCCGCGCATAGGATAGCGAGTCAAACGTGAGCGCCATTGGACTCCCCTATTCCCTGCCGAGCTCAAACCTAGCGGCCACATACTCGCATGCGAGCCGGTCGCCCTCATCTAGGCACCAATCGCGCAATACATGCGTTGGCGCCTCGACAAGATCCACCACTAGGCCAAGCCGCACCGTTGAGGCGACGCATTCCCCGTCCGTCACGCATCCGACGGCATAAAGCGCCGTCAGTCGGTCCGCGATCGTCTCCGATTGCGGCAACGCTGGCACGCTCGCGAGCGCGAGCGCTAGAGCGGTAACAAATGCCTTTTTCATGCGCTCGCCCTCCCCTATGCGTCGCGCCAGCCGGCGCAATGGTCGAAATCATGGGCGAGGGTCGCGCGCCGCTCGCGCGCTTCCCGGATTTCGAAAAGGAAGGACTCCAGCCGTCTCCGCAAGGCGGCAATGATGGAAGGCGAGCCGCAAATTGCCTGCCGCGTGGCTTTGATCTCACGAATCAGCGCGAGCGCTTCAGTGCGACTCGTGGCGATTTCGTCCGCCAATTCGTCATGTTCGAGACGCCCACGGCTTGCCGCCGCATACTCGCGCGACTCTTCGGCCATGCGCTCGGCGATGCCGTCCGCCGCATGGGCGGCCTCTTTTTCATCGTCAAACGTGCCGCCGAAATCAAGGCACGCGGGGCCATCGTTCCAAGGGTCGAGATAGCCGGCCACAAAGATTGGCACGCCATTGCGTGCCGGCATCTGATAGACCGCGCCCGCGACGGTTTCGCCCTGGGTATCATCGAGAAACCATCCCGTGTGCTCGATGCGCGCCACATCATGGGCGGCACCAACGAACCGCAAGCCGCAACCGGCCGGCGCCTCAATCCAACGCATTGCATCGCTCCCGTATGCTTTGAAAGGTAGATTCCAGCCGCCGGCCGAGTCGGCATAGCGGATGCGTCCGCTTGCCGCCCAATCCAGCGCGAGCGCGGCGGCTTCCGTGGCGCTGAATTGGTTCGGCGCGCGCGCGTGGCCGCGATAGTGCGGCTTCCGAAGGCTGCGATAGCTCCAAACGAAACGCTCGCGCTCCGTTGGATTGCCGCCAGCGTAGGAAGGCGCCCGATAAATTTCCTCAATCGTTTTCATGATCTATCCCCATTGACCGGCCGGATATTTCCGTGCCGTCTGACGGATAGATACGGAAAGCTTGCGGAAACGTCAACGGATGAATCGCGGATTTACCGCGTCCGTCCGTCGGCGCCCTGAAAAATGGCGCGGCGCCGCTAGGAAATTTTGAGCAAACAGAGTCGGCCCTTATCGAGCAAACAGGCTCGGCGCCTTGCCGGCTCGCGCCGAATCCCATGCGACCGGGTCGGCGCCTCGCCACGGCATAGACAGACAGACTGCAGTCTGCGAAAGCGCCGCTGCGCGCCTATGCGCGGCGATCTATAGCGATGCGCCTTTGATCGCTGGCGATGTGCTCGATTGCTCTAAGCGCGCTGCAAAAGTGCGAGACAACGCGACAGCGCGAGACAACGCGACAGCGCAAGGCGACCAATCCCCAAAGACTAGCGATGCAATGATGCAATGCGCGGTCGGCAGTGCCGAGCATGGGCAACGCATGCGCAAAAGCGAATTGTGTGCGCATTTGGCGTAATACGCGCATACGATCGGTCAATATGACCGTAATATCGTATTACAAATTCAATGGGTCCTTCCAGGGCGGCACCGGCTGCGGGTAACGCGCGAGCGCCGAGGTTTTCTAGACGCAGGCTTCAAAAGTTAGGTTTTTGTTTCTCAAGCCAGCCTCCGAGAGGGTCTTTGTCTGAGAACGCGCGCCCAGAATTGCGCGCTGCGCGGCGAATCTAGCGCCCTGTGAGCCGGAATTTCCACTTGCGCGCACGCTGCGCCGAAGCCAAACTCGCTTCCGCAGGCCAAGGTACCTGGAGCCGATGGACGCTCCAGGCCCTCTCTCAGGGAGCCAGCCCTCGGGTCTGTAAGACGGGGTGTGCAGCACCCGGCCAGGTCGCCTGCACACCCCTCCATCGCGAGTGCAAGCAGAGGATTGCCCGCCGCTTCGGATTTGGCAAACATTTCGGGGCGTAAAGGGGCTTTTGCTCCGGAGTATTCCCGGTATTCCCCACCATTGGGGATAATCGCTTCGCTGATTGACAAAGTGATCAATGTCTGAGCGGCCGCGCCCATCCAAGCGACGGGGGCATCGGACCGACCCCGCGGATCCGGCTCGGTCGCAGCATCGTCTCTCCCATCAGAGCATGGGAGCGGGATTTGATGATCGTCATTGGGCTGGTTGGGCGAGCAGGTTCCGGCAAGACCACGGTGGCCGACTACCTCGTGGAGCGGCTCCACTTCCAGCGCGCTAAGTTCGCGACGGCGCTGAAGGGCATGATGCGGGCGCTGCTCGCATACCGCGGCGCAGATCCGCACACCATCGAGCGGATGATCGAAGGCGATCTCAAAGAGATCCCCTCCCCCTACCTGGCCGGAAAGACGCCCCGCTATGCGATGCAGACCCTCGGCACCGAGTGGGGCCGCGACCGCATCGACAAGGATTTCTGGGTGGACAGCGAGATGGGTGCGCTCGAGCGCCAGTTCAGCAGCGCCCGACTAACCTTGTCTCCCCCCATGTTCGTCTTTGACGATGTCCGTTTCGCAAACGAGGTGGAAGCGATCCGGGCATCCAGCGACGGCATCCTGGTCCGCATCGCACGAGCCGCCGCCGACGCCATCGAGGCCGGGCACGAGTCTGAGCGCCTCGAGGTGAGCGCCGATGTCGTGATCCAGAATGAAGCCGACAAGCGCTCGCTGTTCCTGGCTGTCGATGACCTCGTCAGTCGGCTCCGGGGGCGCAACCGATGATCAAGCAGGTCGACAACCTCCTGGCTCGACGGCTGCTCATCATTCTCGCACTCCCGCTAGTGTTGGTCGCGCTGGTGCTGTGCACGCTCGCCGATCTGGCTATCCGGATCGCCGGCGGGTTCGGCGAAACCGGCGCCGAGATGGCCGACTTCTACCAAGAGGTCGCGCCCGCGGTTCGGGACGCCTGGAAGCGCCGGTGATCGATGGGCCGCGTCGTCAATCGGCAGGAGCTTGCCGACATCCTGGGGTACTCGCTCCCCACCATCTCGGCTTGGATCGAGGCCGGCGTCCCCGTCGTCACGCACGGCGGGCGCGGCAAGGCCTACGAGTTCAACACCGAGGAGGTTGTCGCCTGGCTGCTCGAGCGCGAGCGCAACCTTCGCAAGCGCGATGCGGCGGCCGCCAACGGCGAAGACGGCGAGCCCATCAACATCGATCGCGCCAAGCTCCGGAAGGAGCTTGCGCAGGCGCGACAGGCCGAGCTCAACCTAGCCAAGGACATGGACCTGGTTAAGCCGGTCGCGATGATCGCGAAGGTCATCTCCGACGAGATCGCCAACGCGCGTCAGCGCCTCCTCTCGATCCCGAACCGCCTACGGCCCCACTTCCAGATGGCGATCAGCGACTCCGTGCAGGTCTCGCACCTTGTCGCCAAGACCGAGGAGCTGGTGCGCGAGGCGATGCTCGAGATCCGGTCGCATGAAGCCATGCCGACCGGCGTCGCGGGAGAAGAAGAGGCCCCCGATGGTTGAGCTGTGCCTCCTGTTCGCCTTCCTTCTGGCGCTGACCGATAGCCCCGGATGGGGCTGGATGCTGCTCCTGGCCCTGCTCATCGCGTGAGCAGCCACGTCAAGATCCTCGACGATTTCGACGAGCTCCATGTCGAGGCCCTCCGGAGTGAGCTCGCAGAGCTAGTCGCCCAGAGCTTCCGGCCACCGCCGAAGCTGACCGTCTCCGCTTGGGCGGACGACTACCGCGTCCTATCGGCAGAGGCCTCATCCGAACCGGGCAAATGGTCCACCGCGCGCGTCGAGCCGTCCCGCGGCATCATGGACGCCTTCAGCGAGCCGGGCATCGAGATCGTCACCTGCATGGTGGCCGCCCAGACGGTGAAGACCGAGGTCATCAACAACGTCACGGGCTACCACGTCCACCTGGACCCCGGCCCGATGCTAATCCTGCAACCCACGTTGCAGATGGGCGATGCGCTTCGTCCTGAGCCCACTTCGGCTGGTGGTGGCCGCATTCGGCTTCATCGCCGGTAGCGCCGTAGCCACCGGCATCCTGGTTGTTGCCGGCCTCCTCATCGCGGCCGGCGCCTGGATCTACAACAACTGGGAGGGAATCCTCGAGATGTTCGGTGGGATCGCCGACACGCTCGCGGAACGGTTCCCGATGGCGGCGGAGGCTGTCAGCGGTGTGACAGACGCCCTCCAGGACGTGTGGGACTGGGTCACTGACCTTGTCGGCCCGATCGACGCCACCGAGGAGGAATGGCGCGGCTGGGGCGTCGCGATTGGCAACGCAATCGCCGACGCGATCGAAGCAGTCGGAAGGCTGATCAGCTACATCCTCGAAATCCCGGGCAACGTGGCCTCGGCTGCAACTGAGTTTGCCACCGAAATGGCCGCGCTTGCGCAGCGTGGATGGGACGCGTTCAAGAACATCAACTGGGCTGAGCTCGGAAGAAGCGTGGTTCGCGGCATTGTGGACGGCATTCTCTCGATGGGTCGAGCGATCGGGGATGCGCTGACCGGCGGGACTGGTGGCGCTCTATCGATCTCGAACCCTGACGGCGCCGCGAAGGCGGGCGCAGCCGTGGGCGGCGCCATCGGGCTCGCCGGCAAGCGCGCCTCGGGCGGCCCGGTCCGAATGGGACTTCCCTACCTCGTTGGCGAGCGTGGCCCGGAAATTTTCGTCCCGTCGGAGAGTGGCAACATCGAGACCAACGCGCTCTATCGGCGCTTCACACAGGCTGGGGTCGCGAGCGAGGCGCGTGCGGCACGCGGCGGCGACCACAACGAGTTCCACCTCAGCATTGATGGGTCGCAGGATCCGAAGGCGACGGCCGCGGAGGTCGAGCGCACGATCTACAGCATCCTCGGCCGGCTTGAGTCCGACCAGCGAAACCTCCTGAGCGACTGATGATCGGACACACCCTAATGGCCCTCGGCGACTACCGGTTCTCTGTCGAGGCCGGCGGCCTCCAGAAGATCAGGCGCCGCACCCGGTGGCGCTGGCCGTCGCAGGATCGGATCGGCATGGCGCCTGCGCGCCAGTTCGTCGGGCCGGGAGAGGAGGAGATCTCCATCGACGTCACGATCTTTCCCCAGTACCGCGGCGGCGTCGGACAGGTGGCCCAGATGCGAGCCCAGGCCGGGCTTGGCGTCCCCATGATCCTCGTGGACGGCACCGGTGTCTTCTGGGGGCGGTATGTCATCGAGCGCGTCGGAGAGGAGCGTGGCGTCTTCTTCGGCAATGGCGCGCCCAGGAAGATTGAGTTCGACCTCGATCTCGCCCGGTACGCCTAATGCAGACCTACCGCACACAGCAGGGCGACACCGTCGACCTGATCGCCTGGACGCTGCGAAAGCGCACGCGGGACCTCACCGAGGCGATCCTCGATGCCAACCCGGGCCTGGCCGACATGGGGCCTATCCTCCCCGAGGGGCTCGAGATCAACATCCCGGATAACCCGCCCGAGACCCCGCTCGACGTCCGGAGGCTCTGGTCGTGACACCGGCGGCTCGCATCGTGCTCGGCGGAATCGACATCACCGCCAACCTCCTCCCCAAGCCGTTCGGCATTCCGCTTCTCGGCGGAGGGGTCGCGATCACTGCCGGCGCACTCGGGAGTCGGGACTGCCCTCTGCTCTCGATCCGGACAGAAGACAACGAGGGCCTGAAGCAGGACAGTGCGAGCCTGTCGGTCGACAACCGGTCCGGTTACGGGGCACCGCAGGAAGGCACCCGGATGCAGGTCTGGCTCGGTTACGCCGGGTCTGATGGCGGTGCCGGCGGCCTCGCCTACATGGGCGCCTACTATACGGGCCAGTGGACGAAGAGCGGCCGCCCGAAGCTCATGGAGGTCTCGGCGCACGCCGTGGATCCAACCAGCGGCGCGAAGGAGCCACGGTCGACGTCCTATCACGAGATGACCGTGGGAGACATCGTCGGCAAGATCGCAGGCCGGCGCGGCCTCGACGCGAAGGTCCACCCGAGCATCGCATCGATCCGGATCGGTCACATCGACCAGAGCAGTGAGAGCGACATCAGCTTCCTCTCGCGCCTCGCGAAGAGGATCGGCGCCAACTTCAAGGTCGCCAATGACACCCTGATCCTCAACGAGATCTCGCCCAGCCTGCCGGGCGGAGGCGATGTGCCGGTCTTCACCATCACTGAGACAGGGCAGACCGACTGGCGTTCGACCGGCTCGGAGCGCGGGAACTATGGCGGGGCGACAGCATCGTTCCAGAACGTCGAGACCGGCGAGCGAGAGTGGGTGAAGGTCGGCAGCGGTGACACGGTCTATCGTGACCGTAAGGTCTACAAGACCGAGGAGGAGGCCCGCCAGGCAGCCACCGGCCAGCTCTCGGCCCTCCAGCGCGGCAAGATTCTGACGACCATTAGCATGCTCGGCGAGGTGACCTACTTCGCCGGCGCGCGGGCCGATCTCGTCGCCTTCGATCCCGATATTGACGGCCTGCACGTCATCAAGAGCGTGTCGCGCACCCTCGACGCCGGCGGCTTCAAGCAGTCGATCAGTCTCGAGAGCGTGTCGGACGAGTAAAGGCCACCGGAACGGCCCCGTCCCCACAGTCGTCGACGACGAGAATGGATGCACATCAAGGAGCATCCATGTTCACCAACCGACAGATCCAGCAGCGCCTCGTCGATTTCGGATACGACATCGGCCGCTGGGGAGTCGATGGCGTGATCGGCCCGGACACCGAGGCAGCGATCGTGGCGTTCAAGCGCGACCGCGGTCTGCGTGCCCGCCCGTACATCGGACCGATCACCTTGGGCCTGCTCTTCACGGAAGGTCAGCTTTCCTCGGTCGGAGACGAGCCATGGCTTAACGAGATCACGAAGTACCTGAACTACCATGAGGTGCGGGACCGCCTTGCCCTCATGCGATGGCTGAAGTCCGATGGGCGGACCTTGGGCGATCCATCCAAGAGCCCCTGGTGCGGCGACGCGGTTGAGACCGCCGTCCGCCTCGCCCTCCCCTCCGAGCCGCTGCTCGGTCGCGTGGGCCTGAATCCGTACCTCGCTCGAAACTGGACCGAGTTCGGCGTGGCGTCCCGGCCCCTGTACGCCACGGTCGGGGTGTTCTGGCGCACGCACCGCACCAAGTCGACCGACGGGCATGTCGGGTTCCTCATCGGGTACGACCGCGACCTGCGCCGCTTCCGAGTCCGCGGCGGCAACCAGAGCAACAAGGTCTGCGACGCCTGGCTGGACGAAGGCCGCCTGCTCGAGGCGCGCGCCCCATCGACCTACGGCAAGCCGCTCCTTCCTCTCCCGCTCGTGGACAGCACGGGCGCCGTCATTTCGCACAACGAGGCTTAGCACAGTGGATAACGATATCCGGAGCGGCCTCTACCTCGACAACTGGCCCAAGCGACGTCGGTGGATGGCGCTCGTCATGATCTGGATGGCAGCCAACGTCGAATACCTGGTCGTCTTCGGCGACCCAGACAGCGCCCTGCATCAGCAGGCGCTCGTCGCCCTAATCGGCGGCATCTTCGCAACCCTCGGATCCTACGTCTTCGGCGCAGTCTGGGACGACGTGGACAAGCGCAAGCGGGCCGCCGGACTGTGACCGCTGTTCTCGCCTGGTTCGCCAAGAAGGCCATCCCGTGGAAGTGGATCGGCGTGGCGCTGGTTCTGACCCTCGTCGGTGGGTCGGTGTTCGCCGGATACCGGTTCGTCGAAGGGCTGAAGACCGAGCTCGCTGAGTCCCAGGCCAAGCTCTACTCGGCCGAGATCTCGCTCAAGGCCGCGGAGGGGACGGTTGCCCTACTCCGCGAGCAGCACGCGGCCAACGTCAAGCGCCTCGAGGAGCTCGAGGCGGAGAACAAGGCCGTTCGCGCACGGTGGAAGGCCGTGACGTCCGAAATCAACTCGCTCGAGGCCTCCAATGACCCGGACGCTTTCTTTTTTGATCTCAATCGCCTGTACGACGGCGTTAACCGGATGCTTGAGCGCTCCTCCCGCGGTCCCGACTCCGACGGCCGGGCTCTCGGTGATTCACCCTCCGCTCCCTGACCCGGTCGAGCTCCCCAACGTGACCTGGCGCGCCTGCGAGAACCGCACGATGGCCTGCGTCACCCCGGAGGAGGCTCGTGAGCTAGTCGCCGCAAATGTGGCAGTCGGCCGCTGGATGGACGAGGCGAATAACGTCATCGGCTACTATCGGAAGCTGAAGTGAGCCTCTCTCTCGACAGCGCATTGACCGTGATCGGCGGCGTCGTGAAGGCGATCGGCTACGTCGGCGTCATCGGCGCCAGCTACGTCGCCATCGGCCTCCCGCTACCGGCGACGGTCGAGTACGTCGATCACAGCATCGGCGCCATCTCCACATCGCTCTTCGACCTGAGGCAGACGGTCCTCGAGGGCCAGCTTCGCGACATCGTCGCGCAGCGCAACTTCCTGAGGAACGAGGAGACCACGATCCGGCGGAGCCTCGACCTCATCGACGACTCCGCGAAGGCCGTCCTGCTTCTTCGTCTCGGCGAGATCCAGGACACCTTGAAGACCCTCGACCGGCAAGAGGTCGAGGTGCGCCAGAAGCTCAAGCGCGTCAGTAGCTAGGGGACGATCCATGGTGAGCAATGACAACCGCGCCCGCCGTCAGGCGGCCGTGAACGAGGCTTTGCGTGCCGGCTTCGCCCCCTTGGGCCAGCGCGGCGGCCGCGGCTCAGCGGTTCGCGAGGCGGCGCGTGTCCTCCAGGAGTCCCCGAACACCCTTACGTCTTGGGCGAAGATCGAAGAGCGTGAGGCCGCCGCCGGCCGTGAGTCGTTTCAGCCGGATTGGTCACTGTCGACCGCCGCGGGGGACGAGGTGATGGTCGAGAAGCCCACGCCGGCTGAGCACGCCCACGCCCGGGCCGTGGCGCTCTCCACCGACATCACCCGGCTTGTGACCGGCTCCCGCTTCCCCTTGGTCAATCCGGAAGCGATCCGGGTGGAGTCCCACCTCACCCGTCGCTACAGCCGGGATGCCGGTGGCTACGTCACCTGCGAGAGCACTCCCCGGACCTGGGTCACCGACACCCTGCGCGTGGCGCCGGTCAAGGACTCCCGCAGCCGCAAGTTCCTCTTCACCGGCGCGCAGAACGACACGCCGGTGCATGAGCCGTTCTGGCGCAACCTCCAGGCGTTCGCCGACCACCTCGGTGCCCAGATTGTGGTCGGGCCGTGGACCTACGAGACGCAGTGGTGGAGCGAGAACAACCCGACCTCGCGCTCCTATGATGAGCTGCTCGGCGGACATCTCTGCTTCGGTCAGATGGCCATCGGCGATCGGTTCGTGTTCTGCGGCGAGATGAACACGCTGCCGACGGCGGCGAACCCGATTTCCAACCTCCTGACGTACAGCCGCGGCAAGTGGGCGGTGTTCCCGCATGCCAAGCGGCAGCTCAAGAGCGTGCCCTCCACCAACCCGCGGATCCAGCCGCACCAGGTCATGACGACCGGCGCCTGCACCCACCCGAAGGTGATCGCGCGCAAGGCCGGCGTCGCGTCGATCTTCCACCACGTGATCGGTGCCACGCTCGTCGAGTTCGATGAGGATGGCGACGTCTTCTGCCGGCAGATCACCGCCGGATCCGACGGATCGTTCTACGACCTCGACCGGCACGTTTCCGACGGACAGGTCACGACTGGGCACCGGGTCCGGTCGATCGTCTTCGCGGATATCCACCGTGCCAAGCTCGGCCCAGCCAACGCGCTCGCCACCTTCGGGCTGGACCTCCGCACCGGCGCGACCGTCGCCGGCGGCAACATGCTCGACGACCTGAACCCCGAGGACACCTTCGCGCACGACCTCTTCGACAACGAGACGCGCAGCCACCACCACGCCAACGACAACGCCCACTCATACGAGCAGGCGATCCGCGGCCGCGACAGCGTCCTGGACGAGATCGGGCAGGCGGCCGACTTCCTCGTCGACACTCAGCGCCCGTTCACGCGCCAGCACGTTGTCGAATCCAACCACGACCTCGGCCTGGAGCGGTACGTCCGCGAGGGGCGCTACCGGATGGACGGGCGCAACATCAAGGCGGGGCTTGTGCTCGAGAAGGCCTATCTCGAGTTCCGTGAGCGCGTGGCCGCCGCTCTGGATACCTTCGCCTCCCCGCCGACTTTCAGTCTCCTCGAGCACGCCATTCGCGAAGCGCGCGGCCGGAAGGTTGCCCATGTCCGCTGGATCCACGACGGCCAGAGCTTCACGGTCGACGGCGTCGAGTGCGGACACCACGGGTTCCGCGGCGCCAACGGCGCGAAGGGTACGGTGACCGGCTTCGCCCGGCTCGGCGCGAAGATGTCGATCGCCGACAAGCACTCCCCCGAGATCCTCGACGGCGTCTACGTCGCCGGCTCGATGGAGCTCCAGCACGGCTACAATAAGGGGCCTTCCGGCTGGGCCGTCGCGCACATCGTCCAGTATCCAGACGGCAAGCGCACCCTGGTCACGCTCCAGAACGGGAAGTGGCGGGCTTAGAGGCCCGCCCAGTCGCGCACGAGCTGCCGGCGCGCCCAGACGCAGTCGCCGTCCTTGTTGAGCGCCCTGACGCACACCGCGACCTTGTCGGCCGTCGCCATCTCAATGACGTAGCGACCCGCTCGAGTGATCCCCTGACACCCCTCGGCCTGAAAGGCGTCGCCCTGGGCCGCGATGTCGCGGATGCTGTCATAGAGGGTCGAGATGTCGCGACAACCAACGGTCGGCTCAGAGAATTGGACCACGGGGTCTACGGCCGCCGCCGGCATGGCTACGAAGGCTGAGGCTGCGATGATGGCGGCGCGGAGCATTTGACCCTCCCGGAATGGATCTCGACGTTTTGCAATCCGAATGTAAGTGCCTGATCCAACTAGCGCCAGAATGTCAGCATTTTGTTGCTAACCCATTGGCGATTAACGATTGGACATCTGACTCTTAATCAGCGGGTCCACGGTTCGAGTCCGTGTGCGCCCACCAAATTCCGGGAAATCAATGGCTTAGAGGTGCATTCGTGCATGTTCTCTGGTCATTGGATCGATGGGGGTTTCCTCCGTCAAAAAGTCCCACCGCACCGGCACGCCTCTCGCCTCAACGGCGATCGAGGCGTGCCCGTGCGTTTCGGTCGTCACCTGTCAGCTCCCTCCTTTCAACAGCTTCCGTTGGTGGGCACCCGGCTTCGCGGTGCGCGCGTTCGCCCCGATATTCTTCGGGTGCCGCAAGCTCTGGACAAGTCAGCTGATCCATATCGCCTCCAGATAGGCGACAGATCGGGGCAGCGGCGATTTCGGCTCTTTCAAGGTTCGGATATCGCAGCCACGACGTGGGCGTGCGATTGTGCACGAGATCTGACCGCATCGAGGCGTCGGTTTGTGGATTGGCCAGCTGAATGAGTCCGTCACCCAGCCATTTTCAGGATGTGCGGGCCCGCGCCGCAGGCGGTGTTCTCAGCCGCCTTCGGTCCGATGCGGTGTTCCGCAAATCGGCCCTTGTCTGGTTCACGGCCTTGCTCGCCGGCTCGCTGCTCGTCCTCGGCGCAGGGATCATGCTGGTTCACGACCGGGAACGATCGCTCCGCCTGTCCGAGCTGAAGGCCGGCGAGCAGGGAATCGTCGTCGCCCAGCTCAACGAGGTTCGCGACCATCTCGCGCTCATTCGCGCGGACGCCCTCTTTCTTCGCGATGAGTATGAACTGGCGCTGGAATCCCGCAACGGCGACGCCCCCCTTGCCGCTGCCGACATCGCCGGGCGATCCATGAATTTTCTGCGGACAAGGGACACCTACGATGAGATCCGCATCATCGGAACGTCCGGCCGCGAGGCCGTGCGGATCAGCCACAACGACGGATCACCAACCGTCGTCGACCAGGCATTGCTTCAGGACCAGTCCAGCCAGCCCTATGTCGGCGGTGCGCAACAGCTGGATTACGGCGAGATCTACGTCTCTCCCCTCGGCCTGTCCGCCAACGACGGGGTCATCGCCGCTCCCCATCGACCGACGATCCATTTTGCCACGCCCGCCCGCACGTCAACCAACACCTCGGCGGGGTCCATCGTCTTGAACTATCATGCCGCCCCGATGCTCTCGTCAGTCGAGGAGGCCGCCAACCTGTCGACCGGCGAGCCCGTTCTTCTCAATGCAGACGGATACTGGCTCGTTTCCGCTGACCCGCTTCGGACGTGGGGCTTCATGTTCCCCGACGGCAAGGACAACCGCATGGAGAGCCGCTATCCGGCTACCTGGGCGGCAGCAAGAACCGCGAATTCTGGACAGGTACAGACCCCCGAGGGCCTGTTCACCTACCGCGTCATCGATCCGGTGCAGAACGTGACCGCCCCGGCATCCGGCATCGAGAGTCTTCGCCCATCACCCGCGGCGCCCCCTGCCTCCGAGGGCGGCCAGATCTGGTATGTGGGAACGTTCGTGCCTGCCGCGAGCCTCGAAGAGGAAATCGACGAGCCGACGGGCGCCTCGCACATCTACATCGCCGTCATCATCGCGCTGTGCCTCGCCGGTTCAGCCGCCGGCGCGGTCGCCATCGCCGAAAGCCGCAACTACCGCCGTACGCTAGAGCGGCTCGCCGCCGAGGATTCCCTGACCGGCCTGGCAAACCGCCGCGCTCTTGAAGAGCGGCTGGCGCAGGAGATCGACCTGGCCCAGCGCAAGGATCGGCAGGTCACGATCGCATTTCTGGACGTCGACGGGTTCAAGGCCATCAACGACGAGCTCGGCCACGCCATCGGCGACCAGGCGCTTGTCGACATCGCGGACGTCATCGATGCCAACGTGCGCAGCTACGATGTCGTCGGCCGGTTTCGCGCCGGCGAGCCCGGCACCGGCGCACCGCTCTCGGCGCGCATCGGCGGCGACGAGTTCGTCATCATGTTTCCCGACTCCGCAGGCCCGGAGCCGGCCGCTGCGATCCTCCGCCGCATCGCCGCCAGTGGCCTGCTCCCCGGCAAGTGGCCACTGTTGTGAGTTAGATTTCGGCTCCAACATTGGAGCTGAGAATGCCGAAGAAGCGCTATTCCCCTGAA